>DATICK010000158.1:0-4296 GCA_035456865.1 Sulfuricaulis sp. | reverse complement strand
CGAGCTCGCCCGGTCGTACGCCGTGGGCGCGCGTTGCGAAGCCCGGTCGCGATCGGCCTGCGCAGCGCGGTTCTGCAACTCATTGCGATCCATGTCCTGCAATTCCGCGCGCCCGGCATCGGCGCGGCCGCGAAAATCCTCGCGCGACTGCGCGGCCTTGTCGTTCCTCCCGCGGTTGTATCGTTCCGCCACCTTCTGATCCTTGTACGGCACGCCCTTGCGGTGATCGACGTTGTGGTTCCAGTCCGGGTTGTTGATGTTGGTTCGGTTGAACGAATTGTAGTGTTCGACGTGCACGTTCACGTTACCGCCGTGCCAATTGCAGTTGCCCCAGATCGCCGCGCCGACGATGATGCCGGCCGTGAACGCAACGTGGGGCGGGTACACGTAGTGCGGTGGATACATGTAATACGGTGGATACGGATACCACCACACCCCGTACACCACGGTCGGATCGTAAGTGGGCACATAGATCACGTCGGGCTGGGGCGACTCGATCATGTAGATCGTCTGGCCGTCCTCGGTCTCGGACTTCACGACCTGCTGCCCGGTGGACTCGAGATTGCCAGCGGCCTTGGCCTTGGCGCGGAGCGTCTGAACCGTGGACATGACCTCCTTTTGCTGCGCCAGGAATGCGTCGCCCAGCTTCTGCGTCCAGTCGAGCTTGTCATTCATCTGTTCGAGCACTTGCGGCACGGTGGTGAGCGATTTCACGCTCGGGTCCCAGGCCTGCTTCTGCAACGCATCCTCGAGCGCCTTGTCCTTGAGTTTCGGATTCGCCTTCACCCAGCGCGCGGCCTCGACAATCTCGAGCGGATAGGTCGAGGCCATGAAAATCTGCGCGAGCAGCGCATCCGGGTAAAGCGCGATGGGCGCGAGGATCTGGTCGAGTTCCTGCTGCGAGAAGGTCTTGGCCGAGGCTGACGTGGCGGCCGGGACCGGCGGCGCAGACCTCTGCTGTGCCCAGTCAGGCGATGCCGCAACCAACATGGCTAGCGCGAGCATGCAGGATTGTAAGCACATCGGCTTCATCGGGACCCCGTTTCGGTTCAGTTCTTCGATTCCGGGACGGAAAGACGGACTTCTCGATTCTCTCTTAACTTACATCTATCCACGACGGCCCAGCCGCAAAGTGCAGAAAGAATATACCCCTTATTTTCCGAAGTCGATCATATCGAAAACGATACAAAGCACTGCCAACAAATTATTCCTGCCGCTCCGCTGGCACGGGGGCACGCCATAGCCGGCGCATCGCGATCAGGCCCATCAGCGGACCGGGAAGCATCAGCCAGGCAACGTGTTCCGTCATCGTTGACCATAATGCGGTGACGAGTTCGATCGAAACAATGGTGATGGCAAAGCCAATGCTGTTCATGAAGGCAAGCGCGCTGCCGACGCGCTCGGGTGGACAGGCCTTGGATGCGAGCGCCGAGAACTGCGGCGAGTCGGCAACGACAAAAAAACCCCAGGCGAAGAGCAGCGCCAATAGAAAGAAATCGGGCGCGCCTTGCAGCAGCGGATAAACAAGACAACTGAGTGCCGAACCAGTGAGCGCCGTGATCGCCACCTTGCCGCTGCTCCAGCGATGACTGATAACGCCGCCGGCGATGCAGCCGATACCGCCTGCGGCGAACACGCCGGCGGCCGCGAGGTACACGTGATGCGTGTCCGCGCCCAGTCCCAAGTGCGCGATCAACAGTGGTGCCGCCGCCCAGAAAGCGTACAGCTCCCACATGTGCCCGAAGTAGCCGAAAGACGCGGCGCGAAATGCCGGAAGCCGATACGACTGCAACACACTGCCCCATTGCAGCCGGCGCGACGCTCCATGGTGCGGACCGTCGCCCAGCCACCAGACCATCGCGGCCGCGATCACCGCCAGCGCCGAGGAGGTGTAGATCACTCCCTGCCACGTGGCCGACACATCCAGTCCGCGCACGAAATGCGGCAGTCCGCTGCCGATCACCAGCATGCCGACCAGCCAGCCGAGCACGTTGCCGGCCTTCTCGGGCGCCCAGCTAACCACCAGCTTCATGCCGATCGGGTACACCCCGGCCAGGGCGACACCAACGACGAAACGCAAGAAAAGCGCGGCGGTGATCCCGGCGGACAGGGCGAACGCGGCATTGGCGATGGCACCGAGCACTGCGCACAGCGCGAAAATGCGGCTGGCAGAGTAGCGGTCAGCGAGGCCCGACAGGCTGATGCCGAGCGTGCCGCTGATGAAGCCGAATTGCACGGCGCTGGTGAGATGGCCGAGTTCGATCGGAGTCAGGCCCCAGGCAAGGTGTAACGCGTCGGCGACAGCGTTGGCACTGAACCACAGAGAAGCGCCGAACAGTTCCGCGAGGACGATGATGGCGAGTGTCGAGCGGGTGGACATGCGATCAGAATTTATTGAAAGTTTTTTTCACGGCACGTCCTGTCCGAAGGTTAAGACGCATGCTATGTCCGCCGGCTCTGCTGCGCGCGCCCGGCATGCACAACGGCAAGCATGTCCGGCGGCGGAATTAAATCACTCCGGCCTTTTTAACCGGTCACGTATTCCGAATGGACCGGCAGACCATCGCCGCCACAGGACCAGCTCGCGCGCGAGTCCCAGAAGATGCGCGCCTGCGGGTGGATTGTCGGATCGCTGTCGAGCGAACCGGCCGGGATCACGATGAAATCCGTCTCCTTCACATAGCGCGGCACCGCACTGCCGCACACCGAGCAGAAGCACCGGGTGAAGCGCTTCGCTTCCGGGATTTTGTATGCCTTGATCAGGTCCTCGCCTTTGATCCACTTGATCGCTCCGGGTTTGATAAGCAGGTTCGATGCATGCCCGGTACCCGACGCCTTGCGGCAGCGCGAGCAGTGGCAATGATAGAACCGTTGTGGATCTCCTGTGATTTCGTACTGGACGGAACCGCAAAGGCAACTTCCGCGAAAAGTGGTTTGTGTCATGGAAAGTCCGCTTGGAGCTTGAAGGTAGGAATAGGTTATCGCATGCGGACCGCCTGTGAAACAATCTATGCGCTCCCGCCAGATCCCGTAATGCAGCCTGTCGTGACGGGTGGCCGGGACCAAATTACTTCGACCCGGTCGCCTCGGTAATCCACGGCTCAAGACGCTTGCCGAAAGCCACCGAAACTTTATAGGGAGTGACGGCAGCGTCGTGCTGATTTGTCCGTGCACTTTCCTGCAGCGGCTCGAATATCCGCCGATAGTGAGAGGGCACGTTGATCTGGGTGATACTGAGATCGCTGATGAAGCCGATTAATTTCGGTTTACGCTTGATTTCGACCAGCCGTGGCTGGATCTGCCCGTGTACGATGGCATAACGATTACGGTCCGGATGCCTGGCGCGCAGACTCGCGGCATCGAGACCGGCGTCAACGACAAATAAACGGCTGTTGATACGCTCTTCCTGATACAGCGAGCGTTTGGCGTTCTTCACACGCTCCTCGAATTCTTTTTTCCCGGAATTGGCAGTGAGCAGCGCCGCTTCATTCTGCATGCGCCGCTGCGCGCGCTCCAGTGCGGCGCGGTAAGCCGGCCCGTCGAATTCCAGCACCAGCAGCACGTCCTTCGACAGCATCTTGTCGTAGTACATGCGCCCCTGGGGCGTGTCTTCGGGCGTCGACACATCGAAACCCAGGGCGGCGAGCATGTCCTTGTTCAGCCAATCCGGCTTGCTACCGAAACCGGTATAGTTTGTTGGTAATCCGTCGTTGACCTCGGGTTCTTCGGCAAGAGCCCGCCATTGCAGTGTGAGCACGATACCGCTGTTCTCCTTTTCGAAACCCCAGTTATACGGGAGATAAAGTTCGCGTTGCGTCAGTGTCAGCGCGCTTTCCGCGTCGCCGCGGTTGTACACGATGCCCAGCAGCGCCACGGCATTGGTCGCCAGAATCAATATGGCGCCGGCAACCAGCGTATGCGTGCGGGTCCACTTGCTCATTTGGTGCCCCCACCCAACAGTTGGTAGTTCGTCATCCGCAGGCGCCGCAATATCAATATAAACAGAATGGCGGTGAGGCCCAGCACCAGGAAGAACAGATATTTCGGCATGATCTCCCACCACCAGTCGAAGAATTTGGTGTAGAGGAAGATCACGAAAAAAATCAAACCGGTATTCACCACCTCGGGCCAGTGCCGGCGCGCCCCCAGCCAGATGGCCAGTGCGCTGCCCACGAAGCCGAACAGCTGATACATCCCCTCCACCACGTCAGGATCGACCAGGAGATAGCTTGCCCGTCCCCAGTTCGCGAGCACGAGCGCTGGGAGAAACAGCGTGATCAGTCCGAAGATGCGATA
>DATICK010000157.1:0-5479 GCA_035456865.1 Sulfuricaulis sp. | reverse complement strand
GGGCGTCACGACAATCTCACCTTCGAGTATGTAACAGGCTTCTTTCTGGTCATAGGTCCAGGGAAATTTTGAAACTTCCTTGGTCCAGATCGGCCAGTCGTAAACCCCGATAATTTCCAGTTTCATGGGCGAGGGATCGTGCTCCACGGAAATCTGATTCATAATGATTCATCTCGAATGGTTGCGGGGATTTTACGACCCCGACAGAGGTCATGGCAATGGCGCGGGCTTCTCAGAACCACGCCAGAAACAACCAGTAAACCAGTACATTCACCATCGTCAGCGGAATGCCCACACGGGCGAATTCGACAAAGCTCAAGCTGTGACCGCCCTTGCGCTCGGCATTCTGAATGATAATGACATTGCTAGCGGCGCCCAGAATGAAAAGGTTACCGGCCAATGTCGATCCCGAGGCCAGTGCGAGCAGCTCCTTCGATGAAGTCTCTGCATGTATCAGCATCGGCAGATACAACGCCACCAGCGGAACATTGGAGATGAGCTGGCTAAGCAACACACTGACGGCAAAGATCATTCCTATCGAGGCCGGGTTCAGGTTTCCGCGCGCCATCAGCGATTGGAAAAAACCCGACATCCAGACGCTTTGCATCAACACGAACATCGCGGCGAAGAAAACCAGCGTGCGCCAGTCGATGTGACGGACAACGCGCCAGCGTTTCGGACTGAAAAACAGAATCGGCGCCGCGGCGATCAGGGCGATCCAGGTCAACCGGAAATCGATTTGCGGCATCGTGAAAACCAGCGCCACCTTCACAGCCACCAGAATAACGATCAGGATCAGCGACAGCCGTGCCAGGCGAGCGAGCGGTTTGTCGCGCAAATCATGCCGTACGTGCACCAATGCATCGCCATGGAAACTCTCACGGTAGAAAAATTTCAGAATAAAAAAGGCCGCGAACAAGCTGATGACGGTCGGCAGCGCGAGGTGCCGGAAAAATTCCACGAACGGATTGGGCATCTGGCCATGGATCGCGACCAGCAGGTTCTGCGGGTTGCCTATCGGACTCACCACGCTCCCGATCGTCACGGCGAAGGCCAGCGCGAGCAACAGCACCTTCGGCGACATCCGGTGCTGTTTGGCCAGCAGCAACACCAGCGGCGTGCCGATCACCGCCAGCGTGTCGTTCATCAGGAATGCCGAGGCAATCCCGAAGCCAAACAGGATCGACAGGATCAATCCATCCGCGGTGCCGGCGCGGCGGAAGGCCAGATAAGAGAGGTGAAACAGATAGCCGCTTTCCTCCAGCGCCTGCCCCACGACGAATACGCCGAACAGGAACAGCATGATGTCCGGATCAATCGCGCCCAGCGCCTCGCGCGGACCGATCTGTCCGGTAACGAGAACCGTCACGGCCCCGAGCAGCATGATCTGCCACAGCCCAAAGTGGAGATTTCCGAGACGGCGCACCGCGATAAGCACAAACACGGCCCACAGGACAATGACAGGAATGTTCATAGAAGCGAGTCTTTTCTTGTTTGGGCCATCGCGCCGTCGCCGTCCGTGTGTCCGGACACGGCGCCGCCTTCATCGGGTTCTTCTATAATATAGGCTTGATCATACGGATTTAGCCTGGCTAAGCCAGCGATGATGTAACGCAGATTCCATGTCCCGGTTCCATTATTCCAAGGATGCGCGCGTCGAAAGGTCGCTGCGCCATTCCGTGCGTGACGGCGTCGGCTACTCGATGATGGCAGGGGCCGGGGAGACCTATCTTTCCGCCTACGCAATTTTTCTCAAGGCCAGTACCGCGCAGATCTCGCTGCTGACCGCGCTCCCCTCGCTGCTCGGCTCGCTGGCGCAGGTGCTATCCGCCTGGCTGGCCGGATTCGCGCCGCGGCGCAAGACGCTGATTCTGTCCGGCGTCCTAATCCAGGCACTGACGTGGTTACCGATGATCTGGCTGCCGTATTTTTTCCCGCAGCACGCCGTGCCGATAGTCATCACCTGCGTGGCGCTCTATTACGCCGCCGGAAACTTTGCCACCCCGGCCTGGAACAGCTTGATGGGGGATCTGGTCCCGGAGCGCAAACGTGGACGCTACTTCGCCCGGCGCACGCAACTAATGAGCATCATGACCTTTGTCTCCCTGGCCGGGGGCGGCCTGCTGCTGCATTTCCTCGAGCTGACCGCGGAGACGCGTCTCGGATTCATGATCGCGTTCAGTCTCGCGGCGAGCGCGCGTTTGTACTCGGCTTTTCATCTGGCGCGCATGCACGAGCCGTTGCGGGCACCCATCCCGATGACGCTGCCGCAATTCAGTGGCTTGTGGCAACGCCTGCAGGCTTCCGACTTTGTGCGCTTCACGTTGTTTTTGGGAATGATGAATTTAGCGGTGGCCATCGCCTCGCCGTTTTTTACCGTCTACATGCTGCGTGACCTGAATTTCACTTATCTGCAATACACCGCCAGCACCGGCATCTCGGTGCTGGCACAATTCCTGACGCTCAACATGTGGGGACGCTTCGGCGACATCTTCGGCCATCGCCGCGTGATGGCGCTGACGGGCTCGCTCATTCCCCTCCTGCCGGCATTGTGGCTGGTGTCGCCGGAATTCTGGTACATCCTCAGCGTGCAAACACTCGGCGGCCTGTGTTGGGCCGGTTTCAGCCTGAGCGCCGGAAATTTTCTCTATGACGTTATGCCGCCCGACAAACGTTCCACCTACGCCGCCATTCACAACGTCCTCAGCAACTCCGCAATCTTCAGCGGCGCCCTGGTAGGCGGTTATCTCAGCACCGTCATCCCCACCGAGATAATCATATTTGGATACACCATGCATTGGACCAGCGGGCTGTGGGGCGTCATCCTCATCTCCACCCTGGCGCGCGCCACCGTCGCGCTGACATTCCTGCGGCGGATACGCGAAGTGCGCGAGGCGCGGCGGCCGGTATCGGCCGGCGGTCTGATGATACGGGTCGTGCGGTTCAACGCGCTGGCAGAACTGGTGATCGATCTCCTGGGTTCGCGCCGGCGACGGCGCCGCACCCGCCTCCTGGATTCGAATCAGACTGCCGGGATCGGGTAACGCGGCGCCAGGCGCGGTCCGGTTCGGTCGCTTGGACAAAATCCATCATTAGTGCTAAATATTGATCACAGCGGTATTTTTCGAGCCAAGGACCGGCTGAGCTCCCCCGAGCCAGACGATCTGCAAGAAGTTGCTTCAAAAACGTCGCGAGCGGCCGTCAGCCGGGTGAGGACGGAGCGCAGGAACCGGAGTGGACACGGCAGTCCATGAGGATTCCGAGCACCGCCCGATCCCGGATCACGGACGCGCAGGAGTTTTTGAGGCAACTTCTTAAGTTGGGCCAAACCGCCGGTCAGAAATACCATTGCTTTCGTCATGCCGCCCCTGTTCCGCGGGGTTCACAGGCATTATGGTATTTATGATATCTGAGGATTTTACGCGGAAATTTTCGATCACAGGGATGAGAATCATGAACAAACATCGTATGACCGCCATGGTGGCGGCTGTGGTACTCGCAGGATTCACGTTGGCGCTGGCGGCAGAGGAAAAGCTGGACACCGCTCCCACTGACAACGCATCTCAGCCGATTACTTCCGATCAAAAACCGTTGACGGAAACTCCGGAATTGGTGGCAACCACCCCGGCACAGACGTTGGCACAATCCAACGACAAGTTGCTGAGTGAAATGAAGGTGTATCCGTCATTCTGAGACACGTCGACGCGCGGCTAGTAATAATATTCGAGCCTTGCGCCCAGCACGTCCATTCGGCTTGCGGGTTGATGCACGCTATACAAGGCGCCTGCCGCCGAGACTGTTTTTGAGGCAGAGGAACTGAAGCGGTAGCTGTCGTAATAAATACTTACTCCAAAACGCGTTTTGTCCGTCTCCCTCCCCCAGTTCATCTGCCACTTCGCATAACCGGAAAGCTGCTTGCCGGGTGTGAGATCCACGTCGCTGTCGAAGCCGATGTCCGCGAGATACGCACGTTCATAAGTATAAAGCGGATACTTCAAGCCAAACTGTAAGTACGCTCGACTCGTATCACTCTGGAACAGAAATCCCGGCCCCAGCTTGCCGTAGAGAATGAAATAATCTTCCCGGTATCCCAGGGCAACCGAACCGTTGGCCGCCACGCCATCTTGAAGCTCGCGGATCCAGGTATCCACTCCCAGGCCGCCGAGCAGATCCATGCGAAGACTGCCCGCCAGGCGCAGGCCACCCATGACCTCGGCGTTGACGCCGAAATAATCAACGTCGGTTTGCGCCGAGACCCCTGTCTGGGTCTGGCCGTCATAATCGATAACTCCCAGGTAGGCTCGGGCTTCTACAGAATAGGGATTGGTCTGGTCACCCTGCAGCAAGTGATCGAGCATGAACCCGACCGTCAGTCGCGGACCCGTTTCGCTGAGGAGGCGTTGGTCTCCGTTGAATTCCTTCCAGTGGAAGCTTTCCACGCCCGCATTCAAGGCGAACGACGGCTTGGAGGTCGGCTCGTCGGCAAACACCGCGGGCACAGCGACTATATAAAGAGTCAGGGTTACCCAATGATGGCTGCGCATGTGGTTTCGATCAAGCCCCTGAAATCATGATATCAATAAAAATTATTCAGGAACGCATTAATTAGTACACTTTGACAATTCAGGATAAGTTTTTGATCGCCTGCCGGCAAAGTTCCATGATCACGCCCACCCACGGCAACACACCGATCAACAGCAATGCATTGAAACCCATCAGCGCCTGCACGTCCCAGCCGGCGCGGATCGGGGCACGCTCGGTAGCGTCGTCGAAATACATGAGCTTGACCACGCGCAGATAGTAATAAGCTCCTATGACGGCCAGCAGCACCGCGGCGACCGCGAGCCATATCATGTCCGCCTGGATGACCGACTGGATCACGAGCAGCTTGGCGTAGAAACCCGCCGTCGGCGGCACGCCGGCCATGGACAGCATGAGCAGCATCATGAGGAAGGCATGCCAGGGGCTGCGCTGATTGAGTCCCTTGAAGTCCTCGAGCCGCTCCGCCTCGAATCCCGCGCGTGACAGCAGGATGATCATGCCGAAGGAACCGGCGCTCATGATCGCGTAAACGAGAATGTAAAATAGCGACGAACCGTAGCCGTTCGGGCCGGCGCTCAGGATACCGAGCAGGAAAAAGCCCATGTGCGAGATCGACGAATACGCCAGCATGCGCTTGATGTTGTCCTGGGCGATGGCAACGACGTTGCCGACCGCCATGGACAGCAGCGCGATGATGATCAGCATCGCCTGCCAGGAGCCGGCGAGCGGTTCGAGTCCGCCGACCAGGAGACGCAGGAACAGTGCGAACCCCGCGAGCTTCGGCGCCGTGCCGATGTAAAGCGCCACCGCCGTCGGGGCGCCGTGATACACGTCCGGCACCCACATGTGGAACGGCACCGCACCCATCTTGAAGGCCAGGCCGGATATGACGAACACCAGGCCGAAAATCAGGATGATGTTGTCCGGCGACATCTTG
>DATICK010000156.1:0-9954 GCA_035456865.1 Sulfuricaulis sp. | reverse complement strand
CAAGCGCTTCCAGATCGAGGGGCTCGATTCAGTGCAGGAAGCGAATGAGCTTTCGCTGCTGCTGCGCGCCGGTGCATTTGCCGCGCCGGTGGAGATCATCGAGGAGCGCACCGTGGGTCCGAGCCTCGGCGCGGATAACATTGCCAAGGGCTTCCATTCGACCTGGGTCGGTTTCGCCGCGATCGCGGTCTTCATGAGCGTTTACTACGCCATCTTCGGCTTGATCTCGGTGGTGGCGCTGGCCGTCAACGTGCTGCTGCTGGTGGCGCTGCTGTCGATGCTGCAAGCCACGCTTACGTTGCCCGGCATGGCCGGAATCGCGCTTACCGTCGGTATGGCGATCGACGCCAACGTGCTGATCAACGAGCGCATCCGCGAGGAGCTGCGCAACGGCAACACGCCGCAGGCCAGTATCTACACCGGCTACGAACGGGCCTTCGGCACCATTCTCGACTCCAACGTCACCAACCTGATCGCGGGACTGGCGCTGTTCATGTTCGGCACCGGTCCGATAAAAGGTTTTGCCGTCGTGCTTTGCCTCGGCATCCTCACCTCGATGTTCAGCGCGGTAATGGTTTCACGCAGCATGGTCAACCTGATGTACGGTGGCCGGCGCAAGCTGGAAAAAATTCCAATCGGCAATACCGCCTGGAAAGAAACGAGCTCAGCCAAGGGGTAAGACGCGCCATGGAATTTTTCAAGATCAGAAAAGACATCCCATTCATGCGCCACGCGCTGGCGTTCAATGTTATTTCAGGCGTGACGTTCCTGCTCGCCGTATTTTTCCTGATCACAAAGGGCCTGAATTTCGGGGTCGATTTTACCGGCGGTACGGTGATGGAAGTCAACTATCGCCAGGCCGCGGATGTACCGCAGATCCGCGATTCGCTCGCCAAACTTGGTTATCGCGACGTGGCGGTGCAGAATTTCGGCACCTCTCACGACGTGCTGATCCGTTTGCCGCTCAGGAAGGAAACGTCCAGCGCTAAGCTGTCCGAGACGGTCATGGAAGCACTGCATCAGGCCGATCCGACGGTCGAGCTGCGCCGCACCGAGTTCGTCGGCCCCCAGGTCGGCCGCGAGCTGGTGGAGAACGGCGCGCTGGCGCTGTTGTTCGTCTCCATCGGCATCGTGCTCTACCTGTGGTTCCGTTTCGAGTGGAAATTCGGCGTCGCGACGATCATCGCGAACCTGCATGACGTCGTGATCATTCTCGGTTTCTTCGCCTTCTTCCAGTGGGAGTTCTCGCTCACGGTGCTGGCTGCGGTCCTCGCCATCTTCGGTTACTCTGTGAACGAGTCGGTGGTGGTGTTCGACCGCGTGCGCGAAAATTTCCGCAAGCTGCGCAAGCATACGGTGCCGCAAATCATCGACAACGCCATCACGCGCACGATATCACGCACCATCATCACCCATGGCAGCACCCAGATGGCGGTGCTTGCGATGCTGTTCCTCGGCGGCGAGACGCTGCATTATTTCGCCCTGGCGCTCACCATCGGCATAATGTTCGGCATCTATTCCTCGGCGCTGGTGGCGAGCCCCATTGTCATGTGGCTCGGCGTCTCGCGCGAGGATCTCATGCCGGTGAAGAAAGAAACGCTCGAAGACGGCCGCCCCTAGTAGTCGCTTCAGCCCGCCGCCCACCCGGGCAGACAGTCCTTTCCATCTTTCAGCCTCGTGCCGTAATACGAGCCTCTCACGGCAGCGGTAAGCCATACCGCAATGCTATTCACGCTGCTGGCTTTGTTTTCTGCACCAAATTAGTTCAAGGCGCGGCGCGATTCCCGTTGCTGGTGCAACTCGATCGTGTGTGCACCTCGTTGCTTCGCATAATTACTTGAAACCGCGCCGGTTTTTCATTGTGTATGGTTGGCACACGGGTTGCTATAACCGACATGGAATACAACATGCGCACCACGCCTACCGGGAGTCAGAGCCATGCTGCACAAGGATATGAAGGAAAACGTACCGTCGGCCATTGAGGAAAACCCATGTTCACGCAAACCATGATACAGAATCTGGCTGCGCTCAAAGCAGATTGGTACTGGTTTTCCCTGATGCTGTTGCGCATTTTCGGCGGAACCAGGAAACTGATGCAGGAGAAGTAGTGCAATGCGTTCACGGTGGCTGCAAATCCGTGGCGATCCCTCCGTGCGCCAGTTCGTGTTCGAGCAGGCGCGCGTGCCGAATGAATTCGACAAACGTCTCGACGAAGTGCTCGCTCGCGTCGAGGTGCTGATTCTGGGGCACGGCGTGTTTCACGCCAAGATTCACTTCTCTACCGGACAGGTGACCCTGTGGCTGCTCGACGATCCGCTGCGCTACCGCGTGCACGTCAAGGAAGAGTTTCTCGATCCGGACATCTGCCTGGCCTATCCACGCCTGCCCTATACGGAAGAGGCGCTCGTTCCCACACCGGAAATCCCGAAAGTTTTGGCCGAATTCAGACGCCTGCGCATGCAAGATAATCATATCTACCTGCGTTCGGCTTCCCTCAACGTGGTGAACGGTCTGGTGGGGCTGAATTTTTCCTGCGATGGCAGTCACTACATCAACTACGCGGAATTCCTGTCTCAGGCCATTAATCTCTATGCCTGACTTCCATTTGCTGCCGGAGTGATAATTCCATTGCAGCCGCAATATCCCTGATTGGATCACCGACATTTCCCGAGGGCTTCAAGCTCAATGCGTGGCGTGGTCCACGTCCACCCATGCATCGCCGCGCATAATCGTATATCCTAGGCCGCTTTTCAGGCCGCTAACCCCGTTACCGAACGGGATGGGCGGTAGGCAACGGACAGGAGCAAGGTTTAAATGTTCACGAATGACATGACCATCAAGGGCTTTGACGACGAGCTGTGGACCGCGATCCAGAACGAAGCCCGGCGCCAGGAAGAGCATATCGAGCTGATCGCCTCCGAGAACTATGCCAGCCCGCGCGTGTTGCTGGCTCAGGGTTCTCAGCTCACCAACAAGTACGCCGAAGGTTATCCGGGCAAGCGCTACTACGGCGGATGCGAGTACGTCGATGTTGCCGAGCGCCTGGCCATCGAACGCGCTAAACAATTGTTTGGCGCGGCCTATGCCAACGTACAGCCGCATTCCGGTTCGCAGGCAAATGCCGCCGTGTACATGGCCCTGCTTAATCCCGGCGACACCATTCTCGGCATGAGCCTCGCGCATGGCGGGCATCTCACGCACGGTGCCAAGGTGAATTTCTCCGGCAAGATCTACCACGCCGTGCAATACGGCTTGAGCGACAAGACCGAAGAGATCGACTACGAGCAGGTCGAGCGTCTCGCCAGCGAGCACAAGCCGAAAATGATCGTAGCGGGCTTCTCTGCCTACTCGCGTGTGGTCGACTGGGCGCGCTTCCGCCGCGTCGCGGACAGCGTCGGCGCATACCTTTTTGTCGATATGGCGCATGTCGCCGGACTGGTCGCCGCGGGTATTTATCCGAATCCCGTGTCAATCGCCGATGTCACGACCACCACCACGCACAAGACGCTGCGCGGACCGCGCGGCGGCATTATTCTGGCGAAGGCCAATCCCGAGATTGAAAAGAAATTGAACTCGATGGTTTTCCCAGGCAGCCAGGGCGGCCCGTTGATGCATGTCATTGCGGCCAAGGCAGTGGCCTTCAAGGAAGCGCTCGCGCCCGAATTCAAAACTTACCAACAGCAGGTGCTGAACAACGCCCGCGCCATGGCGAAAGTCATGATGGACCGCGGTTACAAGGTGGTTTCCGGTGGCACTGACAATCACCTGTTTCTGGTGAGTTTGATTGAGAAGGGCATTACCGGCAAGGATGCCGAAGCGGCGTTGGGCGAGGCGAACATCACGGTGAACAAGAATGCCGTGCCCAACGATCCGCAGTCACCGTTTATCACCAGCGGCATCCGCATCGGCACGCCGGCAATTACCACACGCGGCTTTGGAGAGAAGGAAGCCCGCGAGCTGGCCGGCTGGATCTGCGACATTCTCGATCGCATGAGCGACACCGCGGTGCGCACCGCGGTTCGCGCCAAGGCGATGGATATTTGTCGGCGGTTTCCGGTGTATGAGTCCAGCCAGCGCTAGCAGCTAACCGCTGGCGGGGCGGACGGTTCGCCTTTCAGCCGCTGCTTGCTAATATTCTGCTATGCGCTGCCCGTTCTGTTCCGCCGATGAAACCCGTGTCGTCGATTCGCGGCTTTCCGACGAAGGCGACTCCGTGCGCCGTCGGCGTGAGTGCGAGGTCTGCGGCGAAAGATTCACGACTTTCGAGCGCGCCGAGCTGCGCCTTCCACAGATCATCAAGTCCGACGGGCGACGCGAGCCGTTCAACGAAAAGAAACTGCAAAATGGCCTGTCGCGTGCACTCGAAAAACGCCCGGTGGATACCGATGCGATCGAGAAAATCATCGGTCGCATTCGCCACAAACTCATGGCCAGTGGCGAGGGCGAGGTCGCTTCGCGCAGGATTGGCGAGTGGATCATGGAAGAGCTGAAGGATCTCGACCCGGTGGCCTACGTGCGTTTCGCCTCGGTATATCGCAGCTTCCAGGACCTCAATGCCTTTCGCGAGGAAGTGCAGCGTTTGCAGAACGAACCGAGCGCCGAGACGCGGCGCAAGCAGCTTTCGCTGATTCCCGAGCCGGAGACGCCGCCCAAATCAGGCGCCGCGCCGGGACGGAAACCGCACACCGCGGGTAAGAAGTCATGACGACTTCCGCCGCCGATGCGCACTTCATGGCGCGCGCCCTGCAGCTCGCTCGCCGCGGAATGTACACGACCGATCCCAACCCGCGCGTCGGCTGCGTGATCGTGAAGGACGGTAAAATCATCGGCGAAGGCTGGCATGAGCGTGCCGGTGAACCGCACGCCGAGGTCAATGCGCTGAATCAGGCGGGAAAAATTCAGGCACACAGTGCCGGCGTGTACCTGACACTCGAACCATGTTGTCATCAGGGCCGCACGCCGCCTTGCACCCAGGTGCTTATCAAGGCAGGTGTGACGCGGGTCGTGGCGGCGATGCGCGATCCGAACCCGCAGGTCGCGGGCAAAGGGGTCAAGGAACTGGAAAGTCATGGTATCCGGGTGGATGTCGGGCTGATGGAAAAAGAGGCCGAAACGCTAAACCCGGGATTCGTGAGCCGCATGAAGCGCGGCCGGCCTTATGTCCGCGTGAAACTTGCGGCCAGTGCCGATGGGCGCACTGCCTTGGCCAACGGCGAGAGCAAGTGGATCACGGGCGAGGCGGCGCGCGCGGACGTACAAAAATGGCGCGCGCGCAGTTCGGCAATCCTGACGGGGGTAGGCACGGTACTCGCGGACGATCCTTTGCTGAATGTACGCGACATCAAGACCGGCCGTCAGCCGCTGCGCGTGGTGGTGGATAGCCGCCTGCGGATGCCAGTCACGGCGCGTATTTTGCGCGGCGCGGGCAAGACATTGGTGATCACGGCGAGTCAGGACATGGCGTTGACGGAGAAATTGAAAAAAGCTGGCGCCGATATCGCCGATATGCCCACGCAACAGAAGTCCGTGGACCTGGGGAGGCTGATGAAGCATCTCGCCTGGCTGGAGATGAACGAGGTGCTGGTTGAGGCAGGCGCCACGTTGTGCGGCGCGTTGTTGCGGGCGAACCTGGTGGATGAATTGGTGCTCTATTACGCACCGCAAATCATGGGGAATAATGAGCGCGGAATGTTTGCGCTTACGCCGCTGGCACGCATGGCGGATCGAGTCAATCTTGATATCACGGATGTGCGGCCTATCGGGAAAGATTGGCGGGTGATCGCCAGAGTCAGTGAAAAATGAAGAGTAAAGAGTGAAAAGCTGGAACTGAAAGGCGATTTCAACTTTTCACCATTTACTTTATACATTTCATTGCCATATGTTCACGGGAATCATTCAGTCGGTCGGAAAAATCGCCGCCCTCGTAGCCAGCGGCGGTGACGCACGCGTGCGCATCGCCTGCGGGAAACTCGATATGTCGGGCGTAAACACCGGCGACAGTATTGCCGTCAGTGGTGTCTGTCTGACGGTTGTCGAGCATTCTGCCGCGGGTTTTACGGCGGATGTCTCCGGCGAAACCCTGGCACGCACGACACTGGGCCGTCTGCGCAGCGGCGATCCCGTAAATCTTGAAAAGGCCCTGACACTGTCGACACCGCTGGGCGGACATCTGGTGAGTGGCCACGTGGACGGGGTGGGCGTTGTGGTCCGTCGCCGCGAGGTGGCCCGGTCAATGCAGTTACGGATCAAGGCGCCTGAAGGCCTGGCAAAATATATCGCGGAAAAAGGTTCTGTTTGTGTGGATGGCGTGAGCTTGACCGTAAATGCTGTTCATGGCGTGGAATTTGAAGTCAATATCGTTCCGCATACGCTGGCGGAGACCACGCTGGGCACTATCAGGGAGGATTCAGGGGTCAATCTCGAGGTGGATCTTGTGGCGCGTTATCTGGAACGACTCATACTCGGCGCGAGCGCGGCACAAGGCGGAACAGAGATCACCCGCGAGCTTCTTGCCAAGCATGGATTTATCAAATAGCCGGTCTATTGCCGTGACAATACCTGGAAGCTCACGCTGGTTTTGGCGAGCACGATAGCCTTGGATTTCTTGTTCGTTTTCAACACGAGCTTGCTCACGATACGGTATTTCCCCAACGGTGCGTTTTCGGGAATCGGCAGCATTGTCTCTCCCGTATAGTAGCCGCTGGTGCGGAGTCGTTCGCCGACGGATTCTGTCTTGGTTGCGATCAGTGCGCCGTCGGTCGTGTAGATTTCGCGGACTTCTTCCAGCGTCCGTTTCAGCCGGGCGCTTTGCAACAGATATATTTCCTTATGGATCGTGAGATGGCGGCAGGGCTTTACCTTGGGGGGGTCGAGTTGTATCCGGTACAGGCGGACCACGGTATTTGCGCCGCGGGGTAACGGCTTGAAGTTCTTGGCGGCCGTTTCCGTATCTGACTCGGAAAATTGATATTGCGTACTGTAATCGGTGTCTTTACGGTTCGCCTCAAATTGCTCGCAGGTTTCCTCAGGGATAGTCGCGCAGCCGGACGTCATCAGGCTTAATCCGACGAGAATTACCGGAACAAGCCGACGCAGGTGGAAGCAGCGCTGAGCGCGCGTCATGTCAAACAACGGTGAATCTCCGTAATGGTTCAGCTGCCCCAAGCTTGACGCAAAGTCTCATATTTGTCGCGAGGTTTTTTGGCGGCGAACTGATTTGATTCAGTGGTTTTAGGAGCCATGGAAACAGGCCGTCTGGGGGCGGTTATGGTCGAATTCCGCTGCGCGACCTTTTGTGTGGGAGCATTGGCGGCAAAGTTATTATCCTCTGACAATTTGTGCAACGGATACGTATCGAGAGCCAGCACCAGCAGCATTGCCATGGTAGCCAGGGAAACATCAAACCATGCGCCACCCCAGATACGATGCCCTGCGGATTCTTGCTGGCGCTTCCAAGGGCGGCGTTTTTCGTTGCCGGTGCGACTGAGGGTGGTTTGGCGGCGTTCCACCAGACCGAGTCCAAGGAGGGTGGCGCGGAATTCAGCGGTTGTCTGGAATCGCCGGTTCGGGTCTTTTTCAATCGCCTTGAGAATGACCGATTCAAGCTCGCGCGGCAGTCGGCGCTGGAATTCCTTTGGGCTCGGTGGATTTTCCTGCACGTGCGCGTGCATGAGCGCGTAATCGCTGCGGCGCTCGAAGGGCAGTCGTCCGGTGACGGCTTCGAACAGACTGACGCCGAGCGTATAGATATCGGAACGGTAGTCGGTTTCCCGGCCGTTGATCTGCTCGGGGGATATATAAAGGAGTGTCCCAACCATGGTGCCGTTCTGTGACGGGTCGTGGTTGTCCATGAGTCGCGCAACGCCAAAGTCCATCAATTTGATCGCGCCATCGCGGGTGATGAAGATGTTGCTTGGCTTGAGATCGCGATGCACCACGCCCATCTGGTGGATGTGTTCCACGCCGCGCAGCGCCTGATCGAAGATGCGGATCGCCTCGGAAACAGACATCGGACCGTAATGACGTAGGCGATTTTCGAGCGTTTCCCCTTCAACGTATTCGAGCACCAGTATCTCTCCGGCAGAATGCTCCATCAGTTCGTACAGCGTGATGATGTGGGGGCTGTTCAGCCGCGCCTGGGCCTGCGCCTCGGTGCGGAAACGCTTAAGATATTCAGTGTGTTTGCAGAGCTGCGGCGGCAGCACCTTCAGGGCCACGGTACGATTCAATTCAGTATCATGGGCGCGGTAAACCACCCCCATACCGCCGACGCCCACGCGGCTCAGCGTCAGATAACGCCCGACCATACTGCCGGGCTCGAGCACCTCCGCTACCGGATCCTCGTCCGGATGCGTTGCGCTGAGTTGCGCCCGACGTTCGGTGAATCGACCGGATATAATGACGGTGCTTTGCAGCTTGTCGGCCTTGGCGGTCATGGGTTTTTATATATGGATCAGGAAAAAAACCAGCGGATGCCGCCCTCCCTGGCAGAACCCGCTTACTGTCTAAAGTATGGTGCGGGTTTGGCGAATAGCATGGCGAGGCGGGACGGAAGACCAAGAAGCCCCGACAAGCGGTGACCCCGGACTTAAGGGCTTGATATGGCTGAGATCAGCGCATCTGGTGCGAAAATAGGTGATAATGCACGCCCAATCCCGGAATTTGTAATGGATTTATGCCGATAAGCCCGGTAAACGAGATTATTGACGAGATAAAACGCGGCCGCATGGTCGTGCTGATGGATGACGAAGACCGCGAAAACGAAGGTGACCTGGTGATGGCCGCGGTGCATACGCGTCCGGAGGACGTCAACTTCATGGCGCGTCACGGCCGCGGACTGATCTGCCTCACCCTGACCCAGGAACGCTGCCGCCAGTTGCACTTGCCGCTCATGGTCAGCGACACGCATCACCGGCGTGCGACCAATTTCACTGTTTCCATCGAAGCGGCGGAGGGCGTTACCACCGGCATTTCCGCTGCCGACCGCGCACGCACCATCCAGGCGGCAGTCAAAAGCAATGCCATACCGAGCGATATCGTACAACCGGGGCACATCTTTCCACTGATGGCGCAGCGCGGCGGTGTGCTGGCGCGCGCCGGACACACCGAGGCCGGCGTGGATCTCGCGCGCGTGGCGGGACTGGAACCCGCGAGCGTCATTTGCGAGATCATGAATGAAGACGGCACCATGGCGCGCCTGCCGGAACTGGAGGAGTTCGCCAGCAGGCATGGACTCAAGATTGGCACCATCGCCGATCTCATCCGCTACCGTACCGAGCATGAATCTACGATCCAGCGTGTCGGTGAATGCCTGATGCCGACGGAATTCGGCGATTTCCGCGTTGTGGCCTTTCATGACGACATCGGCGATGCCGTGCACCTGGCACTGGTCCGCGGCGACATACACCGTGACCGGCCGGTGCTGGTGCGGGTTCACGTCCAGGAAAGCCTGCTGGATCTGGTCACCACGGCGCATCGCGCCGGTTCCTGGACGCTGTACGAGGCGCTAACGCATGTCACGGCGGAAGGCTCCGGTGTCGTGGTTATCCTGCAGCAGGAAGAAAAGCCCGCCGATCTCGTGCAACGCATCCGGCATTTTCAGGAACAGGGCAAAGCATTAGAATTCAAGAGTGGCAAACCGGGCCGCGCCGAAATGCGCACCTACGGCCTCGGCAGCCAGATTCTTGCCGATCTTGGCGTGGGCAAGATGCGCGTGCTGGGCCATGCCATGAAAGCGCCGGGATTGTCCGGCTTCGGGCTCGAGATTGTTGGATACATCGAGGGCGACAAGACGCCGTCCGCGCAGGAAAATCACCGACACAACAAAGATAAAAAGGCATCCTGATGAGCGACGTAAAGAACATAGACGGCGATTTGATCGCGCGCAGCGCACGTTTCGGTATTGCACTCGGACGCTTCAACAGTTTTATCGGCGAACGGCTGCTCGAAGGCGCG
>DATICK010000155.1:0-2528 GCA_035456865.1 Sulfuricaulis sp. | reverse complement strand
CCGAGAAGGTCGGGAACAAAACCGGTGGCGGCCTCCCTGGCGCGAGCCTCGAAATCCTCCACCGACTGGAAGGCGAAGAAGCGGGTCGCCGGGATCACGCGTGCCAGACAGCGGGCCAGCACGGGATCCTGTTCGGTCGTTTGTCGCAAGGCGTCGAGAAAACCCTGGACATTTTCGACCTTGAGTGCGAATACGTTGTAATAGTCCGTGTGATCCACCCTGCCGAAGGCCTGGAGCCGCTTGTGCGCCAGCTTGTAGCAATCCTCGCGAATGCTTACCACCACATTCCAGTCGAGCATGTCCCACCTCCGCCCTGACGGGCCGGTGACATACAGGTGTCGTGTCCGTGTTCCTCGATAAGCCGGTCACGGCACATGGGACCGGAACCTCTGTCGGGTTTTCCACGCGAGGTTGTCATGGTTCTTTCACCATCGTCGTTATCGATGTGATACGGTAAACATGCTCCGGGTTATTGGATGCGGCTTTGATGCAGATCAAAGCTTCGTTTTGCTGCGGGAAAACGTGATGCAGGAGACAGCCGCCATGGGTGAACAGGATTTGAAACGCCGCCTGGCCGAGATGGTGCGCGACGCCTGTCTGAAAGCCGCGCGCGACGCCTATGAAAACGCCGGCATCAGCGGCCTGTGCGAGGAAGGGCGGTGGGAGTGTGCGGTTAACGCCATCCAGTCGCTGGATATTGAAGCGGTAATTGCGACGTTGCCGAGAAATTAAATGCAGGGCGGGCATTGCCCGCCCTGCATTTTTTTATTCTCCGCACACTCTGCGGTGAAATAATATTTATGGAATCCCCACCGCCCGCAGTTTCTCCGCCGCCACTTCCGGCGCCACGGTGTTGACGAACAGCCCCGAGCCGAGCTCGAAACCGGACGGAATGCTGGTGCGCGGCGTGATCTCGATGTGCCAGTGGTAGCTCGCCGCGCAATCCTCGAAATCCGCGTCATGCGGGAGCGAATGCAGGAAGTAATTGTATTGCGCGCCGCCGAGCACGGCGTCGAGCCGCGCCATGGTGCGACGCATCACGCGCGCCAAGTCATCCAGATCATCCTTGGATATTCGCAGAAAATCGCTCTGGTGCTGGAGTGGCAGAATATGCACTTCCCACTCGTAACGGCTGGCGAACGGTTTGATGGCGATGAATTTTTTCCCGCGCTCGATCACGTACTGGCCGACGTTGATCTTGCGCCGGATTTTGCCGGATTCGCGGTCGTAGATGGTCGCCTCGAAGGTCAGTGCCTCGTCAATCAGCGAGCAGAAGATGCAGTGATGATTCTTGCGGTAGAACGCGCGGCTGTTCGTGACCTCCGCCTGCACGTTGTCGGGAATGACCGGCATGGCGATCACCTGGCTGTGGGTATGTGCGATGGAGGCGCCGGCCGCCGGGCCAAAGTTCTTGAACACCAGTACATAGCGCAAACGTGAATTGGAGCGATAGAGCTGCTCCATGCGCTCGCGATAAACGGAGAACAACAGCGCCAAGTGCGGCTCGCTCATCTCGTGAATTGCGACGCCATGCTGGTTGTGATCGATCATCACTTCGTGCCGGCCGTAACCGTCGATGGTCTGCTGCAAGCCGAAGCTCAGGTTGGGGTTCGAACGATCGTCGCCCAGCACCGGGTAAAGATTCTCGACGATGCGGATTTCCCAGTTCTTCTCGGCGGGGTAGGCCGCGATCACGGGCGGTGTCATTTGCTCGTTGCCGGTGCAGAACGGGCAGGTTTCCACATGCGCGCGCGTGTCGCGCGGCGCAGGCGCCTCGGCTTTTTTCGGGCGCATGCTGCGCGCGGTCGCGATCAGTACTGACTCGCTCGGCACGATGGGATTGATGCGGATTTCGCGGACAGGTTTCTGGGCGGCATCTGTCATGGAGCGGCAGCTTAGAACAGGCGAGGCAGCGGCGCCACGACAATGCGCTGATCGGGCCATAAAACAAGGCGCTTGATGGGCTGGCTGCGGCTTGTCATCGGAGGAGGGCGCAAGTACCATGCGCCTTTCCCCGATACATTTTCAGGTCTGTTTCTTATGTTCCAAGGCAGCATGGTGGCCCTGGTCACGCCCATGAACGAGGACGGGTCGTTAGACCGGCCTGCGTTGCGTCGCCTGGTGGATTTCCATGTCGAGAATGGCACCGATGCCATTGTTGCCATCGGCACCACCGGCGAGTCGCCGACGCTCGACATGGATGAGCACTGCGAGGTGATCCGACTCACGGTCGAATATGCCAAGGGGCGGGTGCCGGTGATCGCGGGCACGGGCGCGAATTCCACCACCGAGGCCATCGAGCTCACGCGCTGCGCCGAGCACGCCAGGGCGGATGCCTGCCTGCTGGTGACGCCTTACTATAACAAGCCGACCCAGGAAGGACTGTACCTGCATCACCGGGCGATTGCCGAGGCCGTGCCGATCCCGCAGATACTATATAATGTCCCCGGACGCACCGCCTGCGACATGCTGCCCGAAACCGTCGAACGTCTCGCCGCCATTCCTAATATTGTTGGCATCAAGGAAGC
>DATICK010000154.1:0-2051 GCA_035456865.1 Sulfuricaulis sp. | reverse complement strand
CGGCTCAGGGTTGTTGGGACTGATTCGCGTGGCGCGGCGCAAGAAAACCGCGTGACAATATAGCCAATCCTCCACCGCGCCACGACGGAGGGTTTGTGGCATAGTAGCGCCGCCAATGTTCCCGCGCGGCCCTGAATGATTCCCCTCGCTTTCCTGACGCTCGTCTGCGTCCTGACCTACACCTTTGAAATCGTCTTCGGCCTGGCCGGCACGATTCTGATGTTGCCACTCCTGAGTCATCTTTATCCATCCAAGACGCTGGTAATCTACTCGGTGCTGCCGCAGATTCTGGTCGCGGTCATCGGGCTGGTGCGCTCCCCCGTGAAGATCGATATAAAATTCATGGCTGGCATGCTGGTCTTCGCAGGGCTCGGCGCCATCGTGGGCTTCACGCTCTTCTACTACTTCTCGGCCACGACGTTTCAGGTGCTGCTTGCCTCGGCTATTACGGCTGCGGGGCTGTTTCTGGTGATCGCGCCGCACCGGGCGAAGTTCAACCCGGCCGGTATGCGGGTCATGGATACCCTCGCCGGAACCTCGCAGGCGTTGTTCGGCATCAGCGGGCCGATCGCCATGACAAGGCTGCTCGCGACCTTCCACGACAAGAATACGGTACGCCACTACGCCTTCGCGTTTTTTCTCGCCATGAACGGCCTGCGCGCAACCGAATACGCCGTCCACGGAACCTACACCGAGGAAATCCTGGAGATGATGGTGATCAGCGCGCCGTTTCTCGCCGTCACGCTCTGGTTCAGCAACCAGTTGCACTTGCACATCAATGAGCGGGTCTTCCGGCGCGTGGTGGCGTGGATGATCCTGCTCGGCGGCATGTCGCTTTTTTACCGCTAGGGCCTGCCCTATAATTCCGGCGAATCCATCAGGATCAGACCATGTTGCTTCACATCCCTTCGGTGCTGGCCCCCGGCCAGCTGGACACGGTCAGGAAACTGCTCGCCAGCGCCAGTTTCGTCGACGGGAAACTTTCCGCCGGCGCGGCGGCCAAACGTGTCAAGCACAACGAAGAACTGGACAAGCGCGCGCAGCAGATGGACATGCTGAACAACATCGTCATGAGCAGCCTGGTGCAGCATCCGGTTTATCGCAGCGGCGCTTTACCATTGCACGTGGCCGCACCTTATTATGCGCGCTACACAGCGGGCATGGCCTACGGTGACCATCTGGATGATCCCATCATGGGTACCGATGGGGTGCTTTATCGTTCGGACATCGCCATCACCATTTTTCTGAACGAACCTGAAAATTACGACGGCGGAGAGCTGGTCATACGCACGTCTTTCGGTACCAACGAAGTCAAGCTGCCGGCGGGCGATGCCGTGATGTACCCTTCTTCCAGCCTGCATCATGTGAACAAGATCTCGCGCGGGGAGCGGCTGGTGGCCGTTACCTGGGTACAGAGCCTGGTGCGCGATCCGGCGCGGCGCGAGTTGCTGTATGAATTGCATCAGGCGCGGGAAAAGCTGCTGAAGATTTCACCGGAGGCGGAGGAAACCGCCCAGGTCAACACCGCCTACATGAATCTGATCCGCATGTGGGGTGACATCTAGACCACGGAGACGCTGCCATGAAATACAAGATCCACAAAAAAGACGAGGAATGGAGAAAAATCCTCTCGCCGGAACAATTCAAGGTCACGCGCCAGAAAGGCACCGAGCCCGCGTTCACCGGCCAGTATCACGATTGCAAGGACAAGGGCGTTTACCGGTGCGTCTGCTGCGGGGCGGAACTGTTCAGCTCCGACACCAAATTCGATTCCGGCACCGGCTGGCCCAGCTTCCACTCGCCGATGAAAACCGAGAATGTCGCGGAGCAGGAAGACATCAGTTTTTTCATGAAACGCACTGAGGTACATTGCAGCCAGTGCGGCGCGCACCTGGGCCATGTTTTCCCCGACGGGCCGAAACCGACCGGCTTGCGCTATTGCATCAACTCCGCCTCGCTGAAGCTGGAAAAAAAATAGACAGGATTTACGGGATTTTTAAAAGAATAAAGGATTCAACTCCGGTTATCGATTAATCCTGTTTGTACCAATA
>DATICK010000153.1:0-3959 GCA_035456865.1 Sulfuricaulis sp. | reverse complement strand
GTCAGATTGGTCAGCGACGCCGGCTGGCGGATGGAACCGCCGGTATCGGTGCCGGTCGCGGCCGGGGCCAGGCGCGCGGCCACGGCGGCGGCCGACCCACCAGAGCTGCCGCCAGGTACCATGGCGGTATTCCAGGGGTTCTTCACCGCACCATAATAAGATGTCTCGTTCGATGACCCCATGGCGAATTCATCCATATTGGTCTTGCCAAGGCAAACCGCCCCGGCCTGGTTGAATTTATCGATGGTCGTGGCGTCGTAGGGGGCGATGAAATTCGACAAAATCTTCGAACCGCAGGTGGTCAGCCAGCCGTCGGCGCAGAAGATGTCCTTCTGGGCGATGGGGATGCCGGTCAGGGCGCCGGCCTCGCCCCGGGCGATCCGTTCATCGGCCGCCTTGGCCTGAGCCAGGGAACGCTCCGCCTGCACGGTAATAAAGGCATTCAGCTCGCGGTACTTGCCAATCCGCTCAAGCAAGCTCCGGGTCAGTTCAACGCTGGAGATTTCCTTGCGGCGCAGGGCGGCGGAGAGTTCGGCGACGGTTTTTTCAAACATGGCAGGTTTTTTCTTGAACGCCCGGGCGGAGGAAACTACTCTATAACCTTAGGAACGAGATACAGTCCAGCTTCGACGGCCGGCGCTATTTTCTGGAATTTTTCGCGCTGGTTGGTTTCCGCCACCGCATCGTCGCGCAACCGCAGACCCGCGTCGTTGGGATGGGCCATGGGCTCGACGCCCGCGGTATCCACGGCGTTCATCTGTTCGATCAGACCGAGGATGCGGGACAGCGTCTCGGCGTAGGCATTGGCCTCTTGCTCGGTGATGTGCAGTCGCGCAAGATGCGCAATCCTGCGTACCTGTTCACGGTCTAAAGACATGCGGTTTCATTCAAGGGATGGAATGGAGTCGCAAATTACCACATTCATCCCGCCGGTTGAACCGCCCGACTGCGGTTGATACAGTTAGCGAGATTATTGAGGCGGTACGCAAGAGCTTGAATGTGCCCGATCGGTCGGGGCTGCTCAGGCCTTGAAGCGTAGCCGTCATGCCGCCTCGATAAAATGACAGGACGAACGGAGCGAAGCGCGGTAGGGCTTCATTACCCGAAAAGTCATATGATTTTTTTATTGACCCGGCACTTCTCAAGCCATCACCAAAACCACAAGGTGTCTGTGACGGTTTGCCTGTATTCAAGTACAATCGCGCCGGGTCAATAGGACGCCTTCAAGGATAGAATTCTTTCATGTTCAAAAGCTTTCGTGGTTTCTTCTCCAGTGATATCGCCATCGATCTCGGCACTGCCAACACCCTGATTTTCGTGCGCGACAAGGGCATCGTGCTGAACGAGCCTTCGGTCGTCGCCATACGTCAGGATTATGCCAGTCGCAACAATCGCTCCATCCTGGCCGTCGGTGTCGAGGCCAAGAAGATGCTCGGCCGCACGCCGGGATCGATCCAGGCAATACGGCCGATGAAGGAAGGCGTCATCGCCGACTTCACCGTCACCGGCGAGATGCTCAAGTATTTCATCCGCAAGGTGCACGAGAATCGTTTGTTCCAGCCGAGCCCGCGCATCGTGATCTGCGTGCCCTGCGGCTCGACGCAGGTGGAGCGGCGCGCGATCCGCGAGGCCGCGATGAGCACCGGCGCGCGCGAGGTATTTCTGATTGAAGAACCGATGGCCGCCGCGATCGGCGCCGATCTCCCGATCATGGAGGCGACCGGCTCAATGGTGCTCGATATCGGCGGCGGCACCAGCGAGGTCGGCGTGATCTCGCTCGGCGGGATCGTGTACTCGCATTCGCTGCGCATCGCCGGCGACAAGATGGATGAATCCATCGTGAACTATGTCCGCCGCAAATACGGCCTGCTGATCGGCGAGGCCAGCGCGGAAAACGTGAAAAAGGAAATCGGTACGGCGTGGGAAGGCAGCGAGGTCAGGCAGGTGGAGGTCAAAGGCCGGCACATCGCCGACGGCGTGCCGCGCGCGCAAGTGCTGAACAGCCAGGAAATCCACGCGGCGCTGTCGGAATGTCTCGCCGGCATCATCGGCGCCATCAAGATCGCACTCGAACAAACACCGCCGGAGCTCGGTGCCGACATCGCCGAAAAGGGGCTCGTGGTCTCGGGCGGCGGCGCGCTGCTGCGCGACATCGACCGCATGCTCGCGGAACAGACCGGGCTGCCGATCATCATCACCGAAGATCCCCTCACCTGTGTGGTGCGTGGCTGCGGACGGGCGCTCATGGAGGCCGAAACGCTGGGCGATGTTTTTGTGTACGAGTAGTGGTACATGGGTGAGCGGCGAAGCCGCGAATGGTCGCACACGCATGTGCGCCCTGGACTTTCGCCCGAAGCAGGAAAGCGAAGGGCGAAAGCACCGCTTACGGACCGAAGGACGTATTAGGTCGCTCTCGACATCCTGTCTCACGCGACACTGGCACATTCCTGTGCGCCCCTGCGGCGCGTGTGATTTATGATAAACGTCTTCGGTTGGCCTCTCCGGGCACCTTCCCATCTCACCCGGTTGATCCTGTTGTCTGCCCTGTCGGTGGCGCTGATGATTCTCGATCACCGCGGACATCATCTGGAAAAAATCCGCGCCGGTCTGAACGTGCTGGCCTACCCCGTCCTGCTGATCGCCGCCGTCCCGGCCTACGTGGGAGGGAGCATCAGCGATTTTTTCACTACCCGCGGCACCCTGCGCCGGGACAATGAAAAACTGCTCGCCGAACGGCAGGTGCTGAACGCCAAGGTACAACAGTTCGATGCGCTGGAGGAGGAAAACGCCCGTCTGCGGCGCATGCTGGGCAGCGCCGCGCAGGTGGCCGACAAGGCGCTCGCGGCGGAACTGGTCGAGGTCAGCTCCGAACCGTTCACGCGCAAGATCGTGGTCGCCAAGGGCAGCCGCGATGGCGTGTACGTCGGGCAGTCGGTCATCGACGCGCACGGTATCATGGGGCAGGTCACGCAGGTCGCCAGTGAGGTCAGCCGCGTAACGCTCATCACGGACGCCGGTCATGCGATTCCCGTGCTCGACAACCGCAGCGGTCTGCGCATGCTGGTTTTCGGCACCGGCGATCCGGATACCCTGAAGGTCCCCTACCTCACCTCCGCCTCCGACATCAAGGAAGGCGATCTGCTGGTCAGCTCCGGCATGGGTGGCACCTTCCCGCCAGGTTATCCCGTGGCGCAGGTGATCAAGATCGTCAACGATCCGAACGAAGCTTTTCTCGCCATCACCGCCAAGCCGGCGGCGCAACTCAATCACGGCAAACAGGTGATGCTCATCTGGCGCGGCGCCCCGCCCAAGAGCGGAGTCAACGCCAAATGAGACTGGGCCTGGACGCGCACCGCCGGCTCACACTGTTCGTCACGTGCGCCGTGGCCGTGATACTGGCGATCATGCCGTTTCCCACGTGGGCCGAACCGTTCCGGCCCGACTGGGTGGGGCTGGTGCTCATCTACTGGTGCCTCGCCATGCCGGAACGCTTTTCGGTCGGCACCGGCTGGCTGCTCGGTTTTATCCAGGACGTGCTCTATGGCTCGCTGCTAGGCAGCAATGCCCTCGGCAAAACGCTGGTGGCGTTCCTGACCGTCCGCTTGCACCTGCAGTTGCGCATGTTCCCGCGCTGGCAACAGGCGGTATCGATATTCGGCCTGCTTATCGCCAACCAGCTGCTGGTATTGTGGATACGCGGCGCGATCGGCCTGGCGCCGGAAACATTCATCTACTGGACGCCGAGCATCGTCGGCGCCCTGCTGTGGCCGTGGCTGTACGTGATCCTTCGCGATCTGCGGCGACGCGGCAGCATCACCTAGCATCCCAGACAATTCGTTAGAGGTTCCTGGAGCTTCATGCTCAACATCCCGATCAAGGATCACTTCCGGGAAACCCGGCTGTATAACGCGCGGCTGTCGATAATCGGCGTCATCGTCGTCACGCTGATCTTCGCGCTG
>DATICK010000152.1:0-4795 GCA_035456865.1 Sulfuricaulis sp. | reverse complement strand
GTCCAGGGGATCCACGTTAATGCGCTTGATGTCGCCGTCCACGCGGATCAGCGGGGGCAATCCGGACGACAAATGCAGGTCCGAGGCGTTCTGTTTAAAGGCAAACGCCAGTAGCTCGGCGATATCCATTCAGGTTCTCCGTGGGCCGCGGATGATGAAAAACGTTATAAATTCGGCCCTTGCATTAATTTCTAGTCTATTTCCGCCCGTCCTGCAAACGCTCGCCGGCCCGCCTGTCGGTAAATTTCGGGCTCTCTACGTCTGCGCAGGCGGGATTTTGACTTCCGTTCGCCGGAACTGCGCTTTAAACTTCGCCGGCCATGACCATCCATTCCACGAATACGGCACATCCCCTGGTTGGTTTTATCGGCGCCGGCAACATGGCGCGCAGCCTGACAGGGGGGCTGCTGAAAAACGGCTGGAAGAAAGACCAAATCATCCTCTCAGACCCCGAACCGGCTCAGCGCCAAGCCATTGAAACCGTGCTCGGCATCAAGGCCTTCGCTGACAACAGCGAAGTCGCGGCTCGCGCCGATCTCCTCGTGCTCGCGGTTAAACCGCAGATTCTCGCGGATGTGACCAAGCCCCTGGCGCCCACAGTCCAGAAGAAAAAACCGCTTGTCATCACCATCGCCGCAGGCGTACGCATCGAGGATATCGACCGCTGGCTCGGCGGCGAACTCGCCATAGTGCGGGCCATGCCCAATACCGCTGCCTTGATCGGCAGCGGCGCCTCGGGCCTGTACGCCAACGATCGCGTCAACAACGAGATGCGCAATCAGGCCGAATCCATCTTGCGCGCCGTGGGCGTCACGGTCTGGCTTGAAGATGAATACCTGATGGACGTGGTGACCGCCCTGTCCGGCAGCGGACCGGCGTATTTCTTTCTGGTCATGGAAGCGCTAGAACAGGCAGCCATCGAATCGGGGCTCGATCCGAAACAGGCGAGATTGCTCACGCTCGAGACCGCCTTCGGCGCCGCCAAAATGGCGCTGGAAGGTCACGAGGAGCCCGCGCAATTGCGCCGCCGTGTCACTTCGCCCGGTGGCACGACCGAACAGGCGGTGAAAGTCCTGGAAGAAGGCGGCCTGCGGCGTCTGTTCAAAAACGCCATGCAGGCGGCCGGTGACCGGGCGCGCGCCATCGCCGACATGTTTGGGAAAGGCGCATGACCACGTTTTTCACCGAGGCCGCCGCTCTCATCATCGAGGTAGTTTTCGGTCTCTATATTCTGGCAGTCCTGCTGCGTTTCCTGTTCCAGCTCGTGCGCGCGGATTTCTACAATCCAATATCCCAGTTCCTCGTGGCGCTCACCAACCCGCTGCTGAAACCCCTGCGCCGCGTCATACCGGGCATGTACGGCATCGATGTTGCCTCGCTGGTGCTGCTGGTGGCGCTTAAGGGCTTGGAAGTATTCCTCATCTTCTCGCTGGGCGGCTATGCGCTTGAACCACTGCCGGTAATCATTGCAGCGGTGGTGGATCTGTTGCGGCTGACAATCAATATCTTCTTCTATGCCATACTTTTGCGCGTGATCCTGAGCTGGTTCATGCCTTATGGCGTGCGCCAAAACCCCGCTGGAGATCTGCTGGTGAGTCTCACGGAGCCGCTGATGCGCCCGGCCCGCCGGTTGATTCCGCCGGTCGGCGGACTGGATCTGTCCCCGATCGTGGTGCTTGTGGCACTGCAGCTTTTGCAGCTTGCCCTGGCGCACCTACTGCGCTAGCGGCCAGTGCCCGAGGTGAAGAATTTCAGTGAAGGCGGCCCGATACCATGGGATTTGGCGGTTACATGAGCTGGTTCCGCCGGGATGGATCGGACCTCATACTTCAGATACGGGTCCAGCCACGCGCCAGTAACAACGCCTTGGCAGGGGTGATTGGCGATCATCTGAAAGTCCGGCTCACGGCCCCACCCGTCGAAGGCCAGGCGAATGAACATCTCATCGCCTATCTGGCCAAGCTTTTCGGGGTCCCTAAAAACAGCGTGATCCTGGAGCGGGGCGACACCTCCAGGCAAAAGCAGCTGCGTATCCGCTCGCCGAAAAAGTTACCCGAAAACCTCAACTGGGATATCTAGCCCCCTCCCCCCCCACCCCAACCAGTTCTTCCACGCGGGGGGCTGGATATAGTTCTTATTTAAGTTTATATTCTAACCACCTGTATTAAAGGGGGATTCAATATAATGATAAGCGCGCAAAAGCTAGCAGAACGGCCCCGGCTGGCCATCAATGAATTCAGCCGGAGATTGGGGGATTACAAACGCTGGCGCGACGAATTAATCGAGATCATCAACGAATACCAAACGTGGGTGGAAAGCCACGGACTCGCGAGCGGCGAGGAGGATTTGCAGCTTTACGAGCTCATCGACGCACTCCGCTCCGACAAACTCACCATCGCGCTGGTGGCTGAATTCTCCCGCGGCAAAACCGAACTCATCAACGCCATTTTCTTCGCCGATCAGCGGCAACGACTGCTCCCCTCGGAAGCCGGCCGCACCACCATGTGTCCGACGGAATTGCGTTACGACGAAAGTGAGCCGCCGTGCCTCAAGCTTCTGCCGATTGAGACGCGCAAAACCGCCACGACAATTTCAGAATACCGCCGCACACCCGCCGCCTGGACGGTGATGCCGCTGGATCTCGATTCGCCAAAGAAAATTGCCGAGACCTTTCAGCAGATCGTCAAAACCAAGCCGGTCGACGTGGATCAAGCCGAAGAGCTTGGTCTCTATTTTCGCGATGCGGAGCATATGTCGCAGCTGCTCAACAACGATGGCGCGGTGGAGATTCCGGTCTGGCGGCACGCCATCATCAATTATCCGCACCCGCTGCTGAAACGGGGACTGGTGGTGCTCGACACACCAGGACTCAATGCACTCGGCACCGAGCCGGAACTGACGCTGAGCATGTTGCCGGGCGCACAGGCTGTGCTGTTTGTGCTCGCGGCCGATGCCGGCGTTACCAAAACCGATCTGGAAGTCTGGAAGAATCACGTCTGTCCCGCCAGAGGAAGCAGAGCCGAAGGTCGCCTGGTGGCGCTTAATAAGATCGACACGTTGTGGGATGAGCTGAGCAATGATGCCGCCATCGCTGCAGCGATCGCGCGCCAATCGCAAGACGCTGCACGGGCACTCGGCATCGGCAAGAATCAGGTAATTGCTGTCTCCGCTCAGAAAGGCTTGCTCGGCAAAATCAAGTCGGATTATGCGCTGATCGAACGTAGCGGATTGCCGTTGTTGGAAACAAAATTATCGGACGATATCATCCCGGCACGTCAGGAACTGTTGCGCGAACGCGTGATCCACGACATCGGCTCCATGGTCGAAACCACCAGCGCGATGATCGAGGCAAGGCTTAACGCCGTAGCGGAACAGATCGAGGAGTTACAGGCGCTGGGTGGCGAAAACCGCGACGCCATTCATGACCTGGTCACGCGGTTGCGCGATGAAAAACAGGCCTATGACCAGACGCTCGTGAGCTTTCAGAACATGCGCGCGGTGCTTTCCGATCAGGTCAAGATTCTGCTCGATTATCTGAGCGTTGAGGCCTTTGATGGCCTGGCGGAAAAAACCCGTCAGGGAATGGCGGAGTCGTGGACCACCCCGGGATTACGCGAAGGAATGAGGATCCTCTTCGACGGGGCCCTCGATTCAATGGAAAGGGCCAACAAGCAGACCCAACAGATTAGGGCCCTGGTTCAGGCCGTCTACAGCAAGTTTCACAGCGAACATGGGTTGGCCAAGATCAAGCCGGTCAACTTTTCATTGCTGCCCTACCGCAGTCAGCTGCAAAAGCTGTATGAGGAGGCCGAGAGGTTTCGCAACAGCCCGATGATGTTCATCACGGAACAGCACTTTGTGGTACAGAAATTTTTCGTCACCCTGGTCGGCCAAGCGCGCGAGCTATTCAGCGAATGCAACACCGCTGCCCGTGCCTGGAGCAAGGCGATCATGGCGCCAATCCTGTCGCAGGTACGCGAGCACAAAATCCTCATGGATCAGCGGCTCGAAAATCTGAAACGGGTCCACGAGAATTTCGACAACCTCAGCGGCCGCATCGCCGAACTGGAATCGAATCACCAGAATCTTGAAAACCAGCAACTGGTCATCCGCAACATGCTGCGCAAGATCAACCAACCGCTGCCGGTTGATCCCTAAACTCCCACCGTTCCACGGCTGTCGGGCCTGATGGTGTTCCTGCGTTGACACAAAAAAAGGCCGGAAGGGTCTCCCCTTCCGGCCCGGTACATCCGATGAAACGGACTATTACTATTATTACTTTGCTGGCGCCGGGGCCGCAGACGCGGTGGCCGTCAGGGTCTGATCGATCGACGAGAAGATGATGCTCGGGATCAGGGTGTTCTTGGCGAACGCCATGTAACCGGAATCCCAGAAGTACAGCTGCATGCGCCACATCTCGCCGTACTGCACCACCTTGGTCTCTTTGCCGTCATTGATGACAAGCACTTCCATCGGCATGGCCGGTGTATGGTCCACGCCCGGATAGGGCGCGTCCTTGGTCTTGCCATCACTGCGGAAGTCGGAGTTGATGCGAATACATTTGTTTTCGGTGTACTCGTTGGTAATGCCGAAGTAAACCGCGTTGGCGCCCACTGGAATCTTGCTTACCAGAGTCCAGCCGGAAGAGTCATCCGCGCCCTTGTCCTTGCTTGCAGCCAGCGATTTCTCCACGCGGGCTACCACGGCGTCAAAGTTCTCGGCCTTGTCCTTGAAGACTTCGTTCTGGCTTTCTTTCCAGTTGCGGAACTTGGCCATCATCTTGGCCGGACCGTCA
>DATICK010000151.1:0-18446 GCA_035456865.1 Sulfuricaulis sp. | reverse complement strand
ATTTCGGTGGTCACGTGCATGGCTGATTTCGGCCGTAAATCTCCCAGAACCCACTCCACGTAACCCGTCGTGGAGAGCTTGCGCGGTTGGCCCGACTCGTTGCGCACTTTCAGCACCGAGAACTTGATCGCGGCGTCCACGTCCACGTAAACCGTGAGTTCCGATCGAATGCCACCCTCCACGTGCTCGAAGACGCTGTAGCCGAACCCATGTCGGCTCACGTAATAACCAGCTCCGCGGCTGGGGAGCGGCGTGGGGGACCAGAAATATCCGCTCTCCTCATCGCGCAGGTATAAGGCCTCTCCGCTTGCATCGGTCACCGGGTCGTTGTGCCAGGGCGTGAGACGGAATTCATGGGCGTTCTCGCTCCACGTATACGCCGGGCCGCTCTCGGAGACGACGGTTCCGAGGTGCGCATTCGCCAGCACATTCACCCAGGGTGCCGGTGTCGCCTGCCCAGGTGCGGTGGTAATGACGTATTCGCGCCCATCACGGGTAAATCCTCCCAATCCATTGAAGAGGATAAGATCGCGGCGCGGCAACTCGGTGGCGGCCGGGAGTTCGGCACGGCGGCTTCGGGTCGGTTTGATGCGCGGAACTCGCACTTCCACCGGGCTACGACGGTTGATCTGTTCTTCCAGTGTTCCCCGGCTGTCGGTGATGATGGCGCGCGCGACCGATTGGAGCAGGATGCGATCCTCGTCCGATATCTGTTCTGCGGGTCGTACGAAGATGCCGCCCGGTCGGTCCATGGCGTGCGGTTCGACGCCCGCGGCAATCAGACCCACGATTTGTTCCTGGAGCAGTTGCCGGTAGCCGGCACGGTCTTCGTTCCAGATCACCAGGTCCACAGCCAGTCCCTTCAGGCGCCAGTACGCGTGGGCCTGTACCAGTTGACGCACCAATTCGATATTGGCCGCATCACCAATCTGCAGCAGCACGATGGGCAAGTCACCGGAAATGGCGTAGCCCCACAGACCGGATTGGCCGCGGCGGTTTTTGATGAGGACGGCGGCGTCGGCACGCAACGAGGAATTAGGGTAGATGACGGAGCTGGCAAGGCGTCCATAAAGTTGCGCGTCGGCCTCGGTGGCATTGATTTGCCGCAGCACCACTTGGGCGTGGGTCCATGCCAGTTCCAAGACGCGATCCGCGATCCGCCGATCCTGGTATTTGTCGACCAGACTCAAGGCGGTGTCGCGGGTTTCGCCGATGCCGGATACGATATCGATCGTTGCTGCTTCGTCCGGCTCGAGTGTTATGCGATAGCGGATGGCGGCTATCGGATCGAGCACGGAACCCTGGTTGCCCGAGAGCGCGGCGGAGCCGTTCAGGGCTTGGGGCGCGGCGACCGTGTTGCCGCGGCCGATGAACTGCATGCGGTCCGTCTCGTAGGAGATTTCTCCGCTGTCCGCCCCGTGCACGGCCATCAGGTGAAACATCCAGGGCGCCGACTCATCGACGGAGCGTGGCCGGCGCGTGCAGAGGATCGCCCGCCGTGGGTCGATGATCTCGGTCTGAACAAAGAGATTACTGAACGCCGGATGCAGTGCTTCCGCGGCCGAGGGCGCGAGAACCACCTCGGCGTAACTCGTCACGTCAATTGTTCTGCGTGCTCGGGAGCGGTTGGTGATATGGATGCGGCGCAGCTCAATATCATCTTCCGGCGACACCACGATCTCGGTATGGGTATCGAAATCGTGGTCGCGGCGGCGAAACTCCGCTCGGCCTTCCGAGAAAATCGCCGAGTAGCTCTCCGCTCGTTTGAGCGTCGGCTGGTGTGCGGTTGACCAGAACTCCCCGCTCGCCAAGTCGCGCAGGTAACAGAAGCTGCCCCAGTTGTCGCAGGTAGCGTCTTCGCGCCAGCGGGTTACGGCGAGGTTTTTCCACTGACTGTAGCCGCCTCCCGCGTTCGTGACCATCACGTGATATCGGCCGTTCGACAACAACTGCACCTGCGGTATCGGCGTGTCGGGACTGCTGAAAACGCGAATCGGCGTCTCCGGAGCACGCGAAGTCGGGCGAATGTCGGAGAGCTGGGCAGTGTGCGGAAACAGCGCCGTGGCCTTGGGAATTCGCTCCTGGAGCAACAACAGGGTCGCCTGGAGCAACGGGTCCGACTCGAATCGCTTCTGCATTGGACGGTCCAGCAGCAGATAGGCCAGAGAGAGCAGGCTCATCCCCTGGTGATGGGTCATAAAGGAGCGAACCACCGTGCTCGATTCACCGCGTCGTTGACGTGACGGGGTGTAGTCGATGGCTTCATAGAAACCGAATTTTCCAAGCAGTCCCGCGTTGGCGAGCCGCTGCAAGTTCAGATAAGCCGCTTCAGGCGCCACCATCAATGCCAGCGCTGAAGCATAGGGAGCAACGACCAAATCCTCCGCCAGTCCGCGTTTGAGCCCCAGGCCGGGCACGCCAAAGGCGCGGTACTGGTAGTTGAGATGAACGTCGACCAGGTTGTAACCGGATTCCGACATGCCCCACGGCACGCCGCGCAGCCCCCCATACTCGATCTGTCGCTCCACCGCCGCCTTATAAGTCTGATCGAGCAGCGTGTTCTCGTAGTTGGGCATCACCAGGAGCGGCATGAGGTACTCGAACATCGAACCGCTCCACGACAGAAGAATCGGCTCGCCACCGGCGGACGTGAGCAGGCGCCCGAGGGCGAACCAGCTCTCCTGTGGCACTTGTCCCTGCGCAATCGCGACGAATTTGATCAATCTCGCTTCCGAGGCCAGCAGGTCGTAGTAACTCGCGTCGCGTCGCCGCTCATCCACGTTGTACCCGATCGCCAGCAGACGCGATCCCTTGTCGTACAGGAAGTCGTACTCCATGTGCGCGAACTCACTTGCTTGCTGGGCCAGGCGCTCGACCGCCGCTAACCGCTGCTCGGCGCGACGGCTGGCTTCCGTGATCAGCCGTCGAAGCTCATTCAGCCACTCGCGCTCCGCGGGCGACGCATCCGCAGCCGCGTCGCGTCGATGCTCGATGGTCGGCAACCACTCCGCCTCACGTTTGGCCAATTCGCGCAGCGTGGGGATATCGTCAATGCCGGGGAGGTCGCCGAGCCGGCCCGGAGCGTCCGGCAGCACACTCCACGGGACGAGAAACGTCAACTCATCGAGTGCGCTCTGGCATTGCCGGGCCAGCGTCCGTGCCCACCAATTCGCGTCGGTCTCAGAAGCCGTCTCGGAAATTACTGCGCTGGCGTGATTCAGTGTCGGGTGGTGCACGGAATCCTCATTTGCTTCTATGTATACTTCAGTTTCTGCGCGCCGCCTTCCCTCGGCTGATACCCGCTCGCTACCTTTTTGAGATAACTTCTCAGAGACAGCATCGAGGCTGTCGGCATACGCTGTTGCGCGTGTTGTCAGCCGGTCAAGGATGAGTCGCGCCGCCGTGAGCGTGGTTGGCCGGGAATCGCAGGCGGAGTCCAGATCTTTCCGAAAAGGAGCGAGCGCCGCCGGCGTGACACCTCCCACGGCATCCGCCAGGATCCCCAGCGTGTCGCGCAACCCGTGAAACCAGCGCGCCTCCAGGATCGGGCGATCGGGTAGTGCGAGCAGGCCCGGGCGCAAGGTCAGCAGATGGCCCGCGAGGTTTCCGCTGTCCACCGTCGAAATGTAGGCAGGGTGCAGCGGTTTCAGCGAGAGCGTGTCGTACCAGTTGTAGAAGTGGCCGCGGTGTCGTTCCATGGATTGCATCGTGCGCAGTGCGCTCGCCGTGCGCTCGATGAGTTGTCCGGCCGATATGTAACCGAAATCGTGCGCGGACAGATTCGCGAGCAGCGCTAGCCCCATGTTGGTCGGCGACGTGCGGTGCGCCACCGCGGGACCGCGATACTCCTGATAGTTATCCGGCGGCAGCCAATGATCTTCCGGGCCGACGAAGGTCTCGAAGAACGCCCAGGTTTTGCGCGCCAGCTTGCGCAGGAAGAAGGTCTGGTCTGCCGTCAGCCTGGCTTCGCGGCGGGCGAGCGGCCGGCTGATCCACCAGGCGATGGCGGGCGAGACCAGCCATAAGATCAGTATCGGTCCCGCCACGACCAGCGCCGCTGGAATCGACAGCGCCAGAATCAGCGCCGCGCCAATGGCGATAACCGGGGCGGTCCACATCGACCGGAAAGAGGCGGCGAGGCCCGCGTGGCTGTTGCGATCCGATTCGCTCGATGGATTCCATTCGAGTAGTCGCTGGTGCGAGATCAGCATCCGTCCCACCGTGCGCACAATCGCATCCAGACTGAAGATCGCCTCATAGGGAAGGCACGCGAGTGCAAAAGCCGCCTGGGCGAGGCGCCGGCCGACGGCGTGTATGACGACGGCGAGATGCTGAGCCAGTAGCACGTCGACCGGCTTCTGAAACATCTCCAGGGTAGAGGCAATCAAGGACGGGATCAGGATGATTCCGATCACCGCCAAGGTCCAAAACCAGGCTGATGGCAAGTCCGTCCAACCCAGCAACAACAGGAGCGTCAACGCCACCGGCACGAGACTGCGCCGCAGGTTGTCGAAGAGTTTCCATTGCGACAGCCACGACAGCGGGGTCTTCTGCCGGTGCGCACCGGGACCGGGAACGCGCGGCAGCAACCAGCCGGCGAGCTGCCAATCTCCGCGAATCCAGCGGTGCCGGCGGCTCACGTCCGCGCTGTAACGAGACGGGTATTCGTCGTACAACAATACATCGCTTACCAGCCCGGCGCGCGCGTAACAACCTTCCAGAAGATCGTGGCTGAGGATGCGGTTCTCGGGAAAGCGATCCTTGAGCGACCGCTCGAACGCATCGATATCGTAGATCCCCTTGCCAATGAACGAGCCTTCACCGAACAGGTCCTGGTAAACGTCGGAGACGGCGCGCGTATAGGGATCGATGCCCGGCTCATCCCCGTACAAGCGAGCATACCGCGAGCGGTTCGTACTGGGCAGGCTCACGCCCATACGCGGTTGCAGGATGCCGTAGCCGTCACAGACACGTTGCTGGTCTTCGTCATAGCGCGCGCGATTCAGCGGGTGCGCCAGGGTTCCCGCAAACTGCCGCGCCGAGTCGCGCGGGAGTTGCGTATCCGTGTCCAGGGTAATGACATACTTCATGTTCGATAAAACGTCGGTGTTACCGACGATGAGCGAGAAGCGATCTTTCGTGTCGCCGCGCAGCAGTGCATTCAAATCCGCCAGCTTCCCGCGCTTGCGCTCGTAGCCCATCCAGATCCGGTCGCGTGGATTCCAGCGGCGCGGGCGATGAAAAAGAAAGAACGTGTCGCCGTTGACACCCCGGTACTTTTCATTCAGTTCCCCGATTCGCGCCGCCGCCAGCCGCAACAGCGCTTCGTCCTCCGGCAGCGTTTCCGCACACGCGTCCTGAAAATCGGTCAACAGGCCGAAGCGCAGGTTGTCGTCCCGATTGGCCAGGAACCGGACTTCCAGCGCCTCGACCAGGTCTTCGATGTTCTGAGCGCCGGTGAGCATCGTCGGAACCACCACCAGCGTGCTCGATTCCGGCGGGATCCCCCGGGAGAAGTCCATGCGCGGCAGCGGATGCGGCGATGCCAGCAACGTCGCCAGCCAGTTCACCAGCGCCACCGCCAGTTGACTGGTGGACAGCAGTGCGAGGACACCCAGCAACACGAGCACCCAATCCGGCGCGCCGCTGGCCCGCGCCTGCATCAACAGACCCCCGGTGAGGATCAGCGTGATCAGCGTGATCGCGCCCAGATACAGGAGCAACGGGAACCGGCCCGCCGCTCTCGTGAACGCCTCGGAGGCGGAATGGCGCGCCTCCGTCGTCCGCTCGAGCTCGCGCAATCCCTTGTCGATCAGGTAGAAACCCACATGCGCCGTTCGATCATCGCCGCCTTGGCGGGACGCGCCTTCGTGCGCAAGCCGGATCGCTCTCTCCGCCACTTCGCCCTCGGACAGGCGGCTCTGCTTCGCGATCTTCTCCACGACGTGGCGGTAGCGATCACGCGTGGCAAAATCCATCATGCCGTAGACGGCGCCGGGATCCCCCCGCAGTTTTTGCTCGGCAACGCTCAGCGTTTCGACGAAGTCGCGCCAGTCCATCGCCCCCAGGAAACGGAGGCTGCCGATGCTGTTGCTGATGGAGACCTGGTCGGCGGCCTGTAGCTGGTTTCCCGACTGCACCAACTGCTCGATCGTTCGGCCGGACTCGGACAGCAGTTGCTCAATCCAGGTCAGCGGCAATGCCAAGGCGGGGCTCTGTCCCTGCAGCCGGCGCGCAAATTCCGAAACGAACGGGGTCGTCATCGGCGGATTCGACCGCGCCATGTCAGCGATCACCAGAATGAGACTCTTCGGATCCTTCTCGGCGATCTCTATCATCTGGTCGGCCCAGGAATCGGCCAGGTTTCGATCGATCCTGCCGGCAGCGCTGCGGGCGGCAACGCGCCGGAGATTCTCGATCAAGGCTAGGCGCAGCATGATGGGGATGGCCCACAATTCGCCTAACTTGAGGGCAGTGACCGTCTGGTAGGACGCGACGAAACGGCGGAGACTTTCCGGATCCACACGTCCATCGCCGTGCGCGATCGTCTCCAGCGCGATGTCATACACGCGCGGGAGTCCAGCCGAAGGACCGTGAGCCAGGCGCGGCAATTCCCGGCTGTAACCTTTCGGCAGGTGTCTCTTGGCCGTACGAATCTGTTCTTCGATCAGGTAGAAGTTGTCGAGCAGCCATTCCCCGGCCGGCGTAATCCGGTGGTTCGCCGTGACGGCCGCCGTGAGCACACGGCAGGCGCCAGTCAGGACGCGCTCATTCTCCGCCAGCCGCGTTAGCAGCTGGTTCTTGGCTCGTCGCGGAGTCAGAGTATGCGAGGAGGCGAGGCTCTTACCATGCTGTTCCATCTGATCGGCGCTGAACAACTCTGAGCGCAGCGGCGGTTCGTCGCCGGCGTAATCTGATGCCGAGCGATTTCCGCGGGAGTAAGCTCTTAAGTAGAGCAAGATCCTAGAAACAGCCCTATCGCTCGCCGTCAAAGTAGAGCTCTCCATGAAACTTTCAAGTCGGGGCATAGCTGTTCTTAAATGCCAGAGTTGCCGCTTCGTTGTTAAGCAAAAGCGCTTCCGAAATTATCAGAGCGATGCCTGAAGCCAAGCGTGTAGAAGATAATACCAGTGACTAGCGGAAATAATGCACAATATTCGCGGATACTAAATCCGTGTCAAGACTGTTGATCTTGAAACACTCCCACTCGAACCGCAAACCCGTGTGTTTACCGATATTGAAGTTGAACCCAGCGCCCTGTCAGTGCGCCAATTATCTCTTTTGTGCTTCTACAAATTCTGCATGGCAGCGTACCGAAATATCGATAAATTCATTTTTATCCAGGCTCGGCTCTTAACAATACGCGGTATCGTACAGACAGGCGTTGGATATCCGCGCCGATAGCGCGGTTCCCATTCGGAACATTCAGGAATCTACGGGAGAGGAAAGACGTGAAACAAAGCGGTAATGAATATTCAATGCTATTGCATCGAAATGGACCTGCTGTGCGCTACCGCGCGTAGCACAAACGAGTTGATATGCGCACTGAGCAGACGGAAGCAAGCCGATAAACCGCCATCGGCCGTTATCCTCAGCGGGATAAGTTGGCGGCATCAACTTTCGCTATTTGCGGAGCATGTTCGCTGAAGATTACCACCTTAACTTCCGCTATTTGCGCACCATATTCGCTGAAGATTTCCACCTTCAATCCATCTTTCGTGATGGCCAGATCGAACACATATTCACTCGCGTCGTTTTGTGTATCGAATGAGGCGAGCGGTTTCTCGACTCCCGCTTCCTTGACGATCCATTTACCGGCATTACCCTGTTGCACACGAAATACTAAAGATCCTTTTTGATCAAATCCCATAACACCACTCCTTACAGTTGCCGATACTTCTTTTGTTGTCCCTGTGCGCGCACTAACTCATCCTGAATAAATAAATCACGCGCGCGCATGCGGTCAGCGTTCTTAGGGGCAGGTGGATTGTCCAATTCAGCCGCGTCACCATCTTTCTTAGGCTGTTCGGTGATGGAGGTGCTGTGACCGGTACCCTTGGCGCGATACATGGCGATATCCGCCTGCTTCATTAAATCGTCGAAAGTTTGTCCGTCGCCCGGGTAGACAGCAACGCCTACGCTGACAGCCATATGAATTTTGTGACCGTCAAGAATATAGGGTTCGCTGAGGCGCCCGCCGATTTCTACGGCGAGTGTGGCGGCGATATTCGGGCTATCGATTTCCGGCAGCATGATGACGAACTCGTCTCCGCCGTAACGGCAGACTGTATCGGCGCCGCGGATGCCCTTGGTTAAGCGTAGCGTCACCGCCTGCAAGAGTTTGTCACCGCTGGCATGTCCCAGTCTGTCGTTGACGCGCTTGAATTCGTCCAGGTCAACCATTAGCAGCGCCAGCGGTTTGTGATGCCGTTCCGCCTGGGACATGGCTTGGTGGAACCGGTCTTGAAGCAAGCTACGATTGGGGAGACCCGTCAACTCATCGTGGTAAGCCAAGTAGCGGGCCTGCGCCTCCTTGTGCGCAAGCTCAACAAGTTCATGGTGTAAACTGGCATTCCGCTTGGCAAGAATTTCAATTTGATCTTGCGCGCTTTTGACCAGCTGTCTACATTCGCCTATCACTTTAGTGAATGTTTTCAGGTTCGGCGCCGGCACCGCGCGCACTGCGGAAGGTCCGGAAGCGGTTTTTTTGGTGGCAGTTAGACTGCGCCGTTCACCGTGAAGTTTTGGACTCGTGACTGCTTTAAGGTACGCGGTCTCACTGGTATGTGAATTACGTGCCATGGCTGGTTTCTCCCTGAATTAGTTAGCAACACTTGAGCCGCAATACACCTCCACACGCGGTCTCCCGTAACACGTTCCTTAAATACACGGGAAAACGTATGGATTCCGTGCGTTGGCGAACATATGCGGATGACTGGCCTGTTCAGCAGATACTTGGTTTTTCCGCGCCAAGAGATGAGAAACTGCATTTGTATGGGCCGTCAGTAATCTTTCATAGTATGGGAATATACGGCTAAATTATGCTTGTAATACACTATGTTCGTTAACGAACATAGTGCACGCCGAATCCTGGGTAAAATCTGCTTGCGCATTTACGCCAACATCATGGGTTAGAGCTGAGGACCACAACTATGCCGACCGGTGTTGAACCAAAAATTAAACCACCAAAAATAAAACCAAGAGATAACCTCCTTCTATCCGCCTTGCCGGCGGAAGTGTTCGACCGCCTGCTTCCCGATCTGAAGCCGGTCACAATGCCTCTAGGCAAGGTAATTTACGAATCCGGCGTTCAGTTGGAATATGTTTATTTCCCCACCCCGAGCTGTATCGTTTCCATGCTCTACGTAATGGAGGATGGTTCCTCGGCGGAAATTGCTGTGGTCGGCGATGAAGGCATGGTGGGCATTGCCTTGTTCATGGGCGGCGGCACCACGCCCAGCCGGGCGCTGGTACAAAGCGCCGGTCAGGCGTTTAGGCTTCCGGGCGATGCGCTGAAAAGGGAATTCGAGCGCCACACCGGGTTTCAACATCTGCTGTTGCGTTACACCCAGGCGCTGATCACGCAGATGTCGCAAACCGCCGTGTGTAATCGGCACCATTCGGTGGATCAGCAACTCTGCCGCTGGCTGCTGCTGAGCCTGGATCGCCTGCCTACCAACGAGCTCACCATGACCCAGGAGCTGATTGCCAATATGCTCGGCGTGCGCCGCGAAGGCGTCACTGACGCGGCGGGAAAACTCCAAGCCCTGGGTTTGATTAGCTATAGCCGCGGCCGCATTACGGTCCTCGATCGGGCGGGATTGGAGGCGCAGGTATGCGAATGCTACGCGGTGGTCAAGAAGGAATACGATCGCCTGCTGCCCACTGAAACGGCACACTGATACTGCTTCTCGCCCGCGCCGATTAACACTCGGCGCGGTGTTCTATGTGTGATTCCGCACATACGACCTCCGATCCCTACACTTATGATGCGTGTTACTTTTTGTCAGCGGCCGGACTATTCGGATAAAGCGCGTTACCGTTGACTCCGGTGGTTCATCTGTCTGCCGTAGACAAAGATGACTTCGGCAGGCGGCCGGCTTGTTGGCGACCCAAAATCTGCATCAGTCCGAACTGTTCGCGGACGCCACGCTGATCGATCTGATTGACCATAGCCAGGTTTTATTTATTCCCCTGTATCGCACAGTGCGCCAGCGCACCGACGCGGGCGCACGAAAAGTGATTTCATTATTAAGATGTGACCATGAACTGATGGCAGAAAATCCGGTTCCCAACGGACATCTATGTACTTGTAGGTAAAAGGGGTTCCGGTCTAGCCGCAGTGACAGGCACGTGTAGGTAACTCCAATCCGGTGACGGCCGAGTCAAGGTCAATTGGTTAGTCCAACACGAAGTTCTATTTGTATAAGACGCGAGCTGTGCCGCGAATTTAACTTTTACTCAATATACTGGAGATGACAATGATGAAATGGAAACAATTACTGGCCGCGAGCGGTCTGATGCTGCTCGGTTTTGTTGGGAGCACCGCGTCCTTCGCTGATAGCAAGGCGGAGATCGACGCGAGCGTGAGCAGAGCCATGAAGCAGTTCTACACGCTTAGCCCGAAGAACAAGGAGCTCGCCGGGAAAGCAGCCGGGATGCTGGTATTCCCGCGCATCACCAAAGCCGGTGCCGGCATTGCCGGGGAATACGGTGAGGGTGTGTTGCTGGTCAAGGATAAGACAGTCGGCTACTACAGCATCACGAGCGGATCGATCGGACTCACGCTCGGTATTTCGGATCGCAGTGAAGTCATCATGTTCATGACCAAGGCAGCGCTCGACAAATTCACGAACAGTCACGGGTGGAGCATCGGCGGTGAAGCCGGTGTCGCCGTAGTGTCGGCAGGAGCCGGCGGTACCTATAACACCAAGACCCTGCAGGAACCTATCCTCGGCTTCGTGTTCGGTGAGAAAGGCCTGATCGGCGACTTGTCTCTCGAGGGCTCGAAGATCACGAAGATCGAGAAGTAACGTTCGGCATCGAATGAGCACTAGTGCCAGGATCGGCCTTTGCCGCAACACCGGTTTTTTTTCATAGGCGGGCAGTTCTGGCGGAATTCGGATTCGTCCTTGGGCGGAGCGTTAGAAGCAGTAAAGGCAACGATCCGCTCCGGGGCGCGGGCTCCAAGTTCGGCTTTAACGACCACCTCTTATGCTTCGAGGCGGAAGGTTATGACGTCTCGGATATCCATCGCAATGCCGTCACGACCGGTCTTGAGTTCAAGTTCTAAAGGAAAAAACGGGGATCATTTCCCATTGATCCTTCAGCCACGCCCGCCGGACTTGGCTACACTACAGCCAGTATTCAGCGAGTTGCGCCAGCCACTCTTTCAATCGGAGCATCAGCGACCGGTCCTTCCAGCGATCGAGGTCGATGGCATCAGACTCCGCCAAATCCTTGGCAAACATGGCGTCCATCTGCCGGGCAAAGTCGCGACCCAGAATCGCCGCGTTGAGTTCGTCGTTGTGCAGAAAGCTGCGCCAATCCAGATTGGTTGAACCGATGGTTGACCAGACGCCGTCAATGGAGGCGGTCTTGGAATGCATGACCGCGTCGCGCCGCTCGTAGATCTTGACGCCGGCGCGGAGCAGCTTCGTGTAATGCGAGCGCCCGGCATGGAACACCGTCCAGGAATCGGAGTGGCTCGGCAAAACCAGCTTCACGTCGACGCCGCGCCGCGCCGCGTCGGTCAAGGATTTGACCAATTGGGGATCGGGAACAAAATAGGCATTCGTAAGATACACACGCTGTTCCGCATTGGCGATCGCCGATAGCAGCGTGAGATAGATCAAGCTGTGGGGGTCGGCGGAGGCGCTGCCGATGGCGCGCACGATCTCATCGCCCTGTCTGCTGAGTTTGGGGAAGTAGTTTTTCTGAGCCAGCGGCTGGCCCTTTTGTTTGGTCCAGGTGTCCATGAACAGCTTCTGGAATTCCGCCACCACCGGCCCTTCGATCTGAAGGTGGGTGTCACGCCACCCTGCAGTATTCACCCCGTTTTTCCTGGCTGACTTGGTGGAAGGGCTGCTGGAGTAGGATTCACTGATATTGATGCCACCGATGAAAGCGATGCGGCCGTCGACCACCAGCAACTTGCGGTGGTCGCGGTTATTGAGCAGCCATTTCTTTTTATTTCCGGCTAGCGGGTTGATCGGATTGTATTCGAGCACATGGATGCCGGCGGCGCTAAGGCGCTCGAAAAACACCTTAGGCGTATTCAGGCAGCCGACACTGTCGTAAATCAGGTTGACCCGGACGCCAGCGGCCTGTCTTTCCAGCAGCAGGTCCGCGAACTGCCTGCCGATATCGTCGTCTTCGAAGATGTAGGTTTCCAGGTTGATGTGATCCTTGGCCTTGCGGATAGCCGCGAACATGGCCCGGTAGGTCGCCGGCCCGTCTTGCAACAGGACCAGCTTGTTGCCCAGCACCAGCGGGCTGTCAGCGTTAATAGACTGTTCCAGGGCCAGGTGCTTCTGCAGTATGTCGATGTTGCCGGATTGGCTCTTGAGCTCTTCGAGGATGGCGGCGCTCTTGCTTGCCGAGACAGGGCCGCTCGAGCTATCGAACTCCACCGCCTGGGCATGAGACTTTTCCATCTCGCGCGCGGCGTCGGGGAGGCTCGCGCATCCGGCGAGGCCGAGCAGGAAGCAGGCGGCCACCGCCATGCGCCTGATTGCCGCGATAGCGCGAAGCAAGTCTAAGGAGCGCGATGGCGGCGATTGGGAGAAACAGCAGTAGAGCATCTGCTCGGCATATATTGAGTTCAGAATTCATTAGTCATTACCAGCCATTTTACATCACGAGTCTCTGTCGTCTGAAACCTGCAAGGCAGCGTCCGCTGCGCGTACTCTTTTTCAGCGTTGGGAATGGAGAATTCCAGACCATGTGGGCTACCGCACCGATCAATCGAGTTTCGGCGCACACACTGTGACGGGTCAGTGAAGCCGGATCGCCGGTTAAGGCGGTGTGGGAAATTCTCGAAATCGTTGTCAGGAGGAAATCATGAATAGGGATCAATTCAAAGGTCGAATCAAACAAACAAAAGGCAGGGTCAGGGAAATCAGCGGCAAACTCTTTCGCGAAAGGCTGTTGAAAAAGAAAGGGTGGGCGAAAAAAATCGGAGGTCGAATCCATGCCGGTTATGGCGATTTCAATGACGATATTCAGAGCTATGACGATCTCGAGGACGACATCCGGGGCTATGGTGATTTCAGGGATAACCTCCAGAAAAGTGGCTGACATCGCCATTCGCTAACTGAACATTGGTTGTAAACGATGGGTTGTTGCGGGCACCACAGCGGGCATTGCTGGCCGAACCTGCAAAAAAACCGCTCTACGTGCGATAACGCACCGAGCCGGATGGGTAGTCGGCGTATTTATCTCTTTTGCGGCATTGGCAGGGTTTCCGTGAGAGTTGAATTTGCGCCCACGCAATTTCAATGTGAAGAAGATTGAATGAAAAACCTGATCCGACCAAGCCGCGATCATCACTTCACAAACACGCTTGATTGGAGCCCAGTATGAACATTACTTTAAGTATTGCCCCGTTGATTTCACTTATTGCCGGTATACTCATTCTGGTTGTGCCGCGCCTGCTGAACTATATAGTGGCGATCTATTTGATTATTATCGGGCTGCTCGGGCTGTTCGGCGCCGGGCACTTTAACCTGCACTAAAGGAGAATGCGCATGTCTACATTGAAAATGCTGTCTATTTTGTCCATCAGCCTGTTAATCGCAAGCGGTCTTTTCGCTTGCGAGAAAAAAGGCAGCGCTGAGAAAGTCGGTGAAAAGATCGACAAGACCTACGAACAGACCAAGGACAAAGTTCAGGATGTGGTCAATCCCAAGGGACCCATGGAAAAGACCGGCGAAAAGATCGATGAGACCGTGGATAAAACCAAGGAAGCGGTGCAGAAATAAACTGGCGGCATTAAAGGGGTCAGCGCCAGTTTCCCAGGCACTCATCCCCTTAATAATTAGATAGCATGTTTACGAAGGCGTGAAGCGATTCCGTCACAGTTTTCGGTACACCAACTAATTCATTCGCCTGCTACCGGGTCCGACGCCACCGCCGGAGCCACTCATACCACCGCCGGGGCCACCCATGCCCGGCGCCATTCCATGCGCTGGCGATTCATCCGGTAGTGTCATACCCTGTTGTTTGGCGCGTTCTTTCATCTGTTTGTAATGTGCCTGGCGGATCTGATCGCGCTCCTGGCCGGTTTTTGCGGCGCTCATCTGGGCACGATAATCATCGCGATCCTGCTGGTTCATGAGTTGTGAGCCATAGACCTGCTCTTGCAACGGCTGATTACCCTGGTCCCGGCCCTTGTCCGCCGCGATGGTTATCGATGCTACCGTGGAAAACAATGCCGCGATTACAGCGGAATAAATTAAATTACGCTTCATGACAGTATTCCTGAATGTGTGGATTAAGCAGGCTCATCCGGATAAAGATCCGCATGTAGTGTTTACGGCCAATGTTCAGTCAGCGAAAGATTTCAAGAATAACGGCCAATCACTTTCCCCCCGGTGATTCGAGTCTACTGACAATTGGTATTGTGTGCGCAGATACTCGTTTGATCGGTACGGTGGCGCACATGGCGATAGAAGTCAGCAGGCCGGGCGACTATTCCGGTCTTTATAGAACTGGTATCTGAAATATCTGTCGGCTCGGCTTGCGTTAGGGCCAGACAAGCGACGGCCCGATTACGGGCCGGTATCTGTGCTGTATGTGTGCTGGCGCACAGTGCGCGCGCACCGATGCGGTTAACTTGAGCGCCGAGGAGTTCAATGTCTATCGCCATGCATACCCGGGCAACTAATAGTGTACTGCGGGCCCTGTCGCCCGTGGATAACAAGCGTTTGCTCGCGCATAGCGAACAAGTGGACCTGACGTATGGCGATATACTTTGCGAGCCCGGTAAGCAGATACGGTATGTTTACTTTCCGAACGACGGGATCATTTCCTTGCTGACTCCATTGGACGGGCATGATAGCGCGGAGGTTGGGCTGGTTGGCAGGGAAGGCATGGCGGGGATGGCGCTCTTTTTAGGCGTCAGTGTTTCACCTGTGCGCATGCTGGTGCAAGGTACCGGTACCGCGACGCGAATGAAAGCGGTGTCATTTCGCAAAGAGCTCAAACGCAACCCCGTGCTGCAACTCGAGCTAGGCCACTATCTCTATGCGTTCATGGCCCAAGTAACGCAAACGGCCGCCTGCAACCGCCACCATCAGCTGGGGGAGCGTCTCGCGCGTTGGCTCTTGATGACGCACGATAGGGTACAGTCAAACGAGTATCATCTCACGCAAGAATTTCTCGCGCACATGCTCGGAGTACGGCGCGTCGGAGTTACCAGGGCGGCAGGACTGCTGCAAGATAAAAAGCTTATCAGTTATCGCCGCGGCAATATTACCATTCTCAATCGCAAGGGTTTGGAGCGCGCCTCGTGCCGCTGCTATCGGGATGTCAACAATATCCGCGACCGCATGTTAGGCGGCGCAATGGGTCAATCCATATCCTGATATCTAAACTCTCCGTGCCCGGCGCTTACATATTTGTATAAATTGAATTCTCCTGACTCCCAAAAAAACCACCCAAGGAGATTTATGCAGGCTAATAAGATTGATAGGGTAACTCAAAAGAAACAATGCATTCAGGATTGCCTGGACTGTCATCGAGTTTGTCAGGAAATGGCCACATACCTGCATGCAGAAGGAAGGCAGGCAGCAGCGAATCATGTTCGGTTGCTGCTCGATTGCGCGGCGCTCTGTCAGGCCAGCGCTGATTTTATGGCAAGCGATTCCGTGTTGCAGGGGCATTTTTACAGCGCTTGCGCCGAGATATGCCCGCGTTGCGCTCAGGAATGCGAGCGCTTCAAAAGCAATGTTCAAATGAAGGTCTGCGCTGACACCTGCCGCCGTTGCGCCGAAAGTTGCCGGCAGATGGTGATCAAGCCAGCCGTTAACCCCGGCCCGCGCCCGGAATGGATCGATGACTTAGCCCGATCAACCTCATAAGTAGTATTTTGACAGTAAAGTCAAGGATTGCCGGATCAATTTGATCAGCCGCTGCTAAGTGAACCGCCGTATGTGCGTTATCGCACAGCGCATTTCAGCAGGGCATGCATAATGAAAGCCAGTGATCTATTTAATCACATCTTTATCAGATAACAGATATCCAAGGAGAAAGTACGATGGAACAGGCAATAACTGAATCGAATCGGACCAAAGCCAAGGTGGCTGAAGATTTCAAATCGATCATCAACGATGCCGATGATTTGCTGCAGGCGACAGCGAAAGTATCCGGCGAAGGGTTCAATTTAGCGCGCGCTAAATTCTCGGAAAAGTTACAGACCGCCAAAGCCAGCCTGGCAGATGCGGAACAATTGGTCGTGAACAAAGCCAAGCAGGCCGCGACAGCAACCGACGATTACGTCAAGGGCAATCCGTGGACCGCCGTGGGCATCGCCGCCGGCGTTGGCATATTAATCGGATTTTTATTTGGGAAGCGTTGATACTTCACTGGATGTCAGCTTGTGAATCGTGAAATCCAATCCATCGAGGCGCCGCCGGGAGGACTGTTCGGTTCCGTCAAGAACCTGGCCGCGAGCCTGGTGACCCATCTGCACACCCGGTTGCAGCTTTTTGCAACCGAGTTTGCCGAAGAGAAACTCAGGCAGACTTCGCTATTATTCGGCGCTATTGTGGCGTTGTTGTTTACTTTTATGACGCTTGTCCTCGCGGTGCTGTTCGTCATCGCGGTCTATTGGGATACACCCTATCGGTTGCACGCCGTGGCGGTCCTCGCCGTATTGTTTCTGGCCGGTGCCGTGATTTCCGGGGGCATGGTTCGTGCCAAGCTTAAAGCGAAGCCGCGTTTATTCGAAGCGGGCCTGGCCGAGCTTTACAAAGACCGGCAGCAGCTGAATTCACCATGACCAGTGCAAAAACCATAGCCTTGGCGAGACAGCGCGACGATCTGATCGCGCAAATTACTTTTGAACGCGCCGCGATCGCACAGAATGGTGCTTCGTTGCGGCGACTTTCGCGAATGATCGACAAAGTCCGAGACGGAATTCAATACCTCAAACGCCACCCTGAAGCTTTGCTGCTACCCGTCGTTATCACTGTTGTCGCGCGTCCTTGGCGCTTGTTGACTGTGGCGATCAGTGGTTTCGGATTATGGCGGATGGCCCGGATTTGGCGACGTCGGATCCTCTCATGACGCAGGCCACCGACAGTTTTGACAAGGCAGTTGCACGCGCGATCGAGGCTTTGCAGGCAGAAGGCTTTGGCGTGCTGACCAGCCCCGACGTGGAAAAAAAGATGAAGAAAAAGCTTGACGTGGAGGGGCGGTCCTATCGCATCCTCGGCGCCAGCAACCCGCCGCTCGCGCGCCAGGCTCAGACCGCCGATCCGAACATCGTCATGCTGCTGCCCTACAACGTATTCGTTCGCGAAGAAACGGACGGGCACATTACCGTCGGCCTCATGAATCCGGTTGCTGTACTGCAGCTGACCAGCGATCTCACGCCCCGCGAGATTGTGCAAGAGGTTCGCGGCAGACTGGAGCAGGTATGCGGAAAATTGGCGATCGCCTGAACCCGAGGATCCTCATGCCGGCTTCAACCGCATTGCCGACCGGGCTGCTTGCACCGGACGCAGCGCCGGCTTTGGACGTGAACATCACCGCCGCTCTGGCGTCGGTGGACGTGATGCATCATGGCCGGAAGGTCACCATCATGCGCAATCAGAATCAGAACAACACGGTCAATCCGGATTTTGCCAAGACTTCGCGTAAATGCCCGCCGTTCTGCATTCAGCCCGGTGAACTGGCGCCGGGCGTGAATACCATCGGTGAACTGGAAGTGTTGCAGTTTCTCAAGAAGATAAATGACGGCGATGCATCGATCATGGTGGTCGATTCTCGTACGCCCGACTGGGTGAAAAAGGGAACCATTCCCGGGACGGTGAATATTCCGTGGGACAAGCTCGACATCGGCAAGTCCGGCTCGACCGCCGTGGAGGAAGTTCTGGAGAAACAGCTAGGCGCCAGGATGGCTTCTGGAATTTCGACGGCGCCAAAACGCTGGTGATGTACTGCAACGGCTCCTGGTGCGGACAGTCGCCGACCAATATCAAGGAATTGTTAAGAATTGGTTACCCGGCGCACAAACTATTCTGGTATCGCGGTGGCATGCAGGATTGGGAAAACCTGGGGTTGACCACGGTCAAGCCGGAGAGCGAATAAGCCAAGTCCACGACGTTGCGTCGCGCAGCGATGCTGACGATGCCAACCGGGCCCACGCTGGAGACGCTCGCCGCCGTCTCCATTTTGCGCGAGCATCTGCCCGAGCTAAAATCCGCGCGGTCAACGACGTT
>DATICK010000150.1:0-8225 GCA_035456865.1 Sulfuricaulis sp. | reverse complement strand
GCGCACTACGAAGGCACCGGCCCGGAGATCTGGCGCGACACACAGGGCAAGATCACGCACTTCGTGAGTTCCATGGGCACCACCGGTACCATCATGGGCGTATCGCGCTATCTGAAAGAAAAGAATTCTAAAATTCAGATCGTCGGCGTGCAGCCCTCCGAGGGATCTCAGATTCCGGGCATCCGCGCCTGGCCCAAGGAATATCTTCCCAGAATCTACGACGCCAAGCGCGTGGATCGTGTTATGGAAGTCACGCAGAAAGAAGCGGAAGAGATGACGCGCAGACTGGCGCGCGAGGAGGGCATCTTCTGCGGAATTTCCTCCGGCGGCGCCACGATCGCGGCGTTGAGATTATCCCGAGAAGTTACCAATGCCGTGATCGTGACCGTCATCTGCGATCGCGGCGACCGTTATTTGTCGACGGGTGTCTTCCCGGAATAATATCGTGAACCGCCAGGACGCCAGGGTCGCCAGGAAATGCAAATAAATTCTCGGAATCCAGACGCATTTGGCGTCCCGGCTCTTCAAATGTATTTATTTAGAATCAAATTTCTTGGCGCTTTGGCAGTTAGTTCTGCAATTAGCTTAAAAAATCTTTTCCTGGCGGCCCTGGCGTCCTGGCGGTAAAACTTTTTATGAATATATTAGCTTTTGACATTGAAACGATCCCAGACGTCGAGGCCGGCCGCCAGCTGCACGGACTGGACGGGCTGAGCGACAAGGACGTGGCACAGGTCATGTTCGCCAAGCGTCGCGAACAGACCGGCGAATCCGACTTCCTGCGCCATCACCTGCATCGCGTGGCGGCGATCTCGGCGGTGCTGCGCACCGGCGACAGCCTGCGCGTGTGGTCACTGGGCGAACCGGATTCCAGCGAGGTCGAACTGATCAAGCGGTTTTTCGACGGCATCGAGAAATACACTCCGATCCTGGTCAGCTGGAACGGCGGCGGCTTTGATTTACCGGTGTTGCATTATCGTTCTCTCAAACACGGCGTGGCGGCGCCGCGTTATTGGGACACCGGCGACAACGATCGTGACTTCAAATGGAATAATTACATCAGCCGATACCACGCGCGCCACACTGACCTGATGGATGTATTGTCTGCTTATCAGCCACGCGCCACGGCGCCGCTCGACGAGATCGCGCAACTGCTGGGGTTTCCGGGCAAGCTCGGCAGGCACGGGAGCGAGGTCTGGGGCCAGTTCCTGGCGGGCAAGATCGGCGAGATCCGCGACTATTGCGAAACCGACGCGCTCAATACTTATCTTATATATCTGCGATTCGAACTGATACGCGGCAACCTCGATGAATCCGGGTGGAAGCGCGAAACCGATCTGGTACGCAAGACGCTACGCGAGGCCAACAAGCCTCACCTTAATGCCTTTTTCGATGCCTGGAAGTAAAGCATCCCATCTCATGGCAACGCCAGCGACGACATCATCCCGCCCCCGTGGCGATGCTCCTTCCACCGGCGGAGACATCCCCACGGCCACGGTGGAATCCCTGGGCTACGACGGCCGCGGTGTCGCGCGCCTGGACGGAAAAACGGTATTCATCGAGAGCGCGCTGCCGGGTGAGCGGGTACGGTTCCGCTATTTAAGCAAACACAAAAATTTCGATACCGGCGTGCTGGCCGAATTGCTGGAGGCCAGCCCGGACCGCGTGACGCCGCCATGCCCGCATTTCGGCACCTGCGGCGGTTGTGACTTGCAGCACCTGCGTCCGGAGATCCAGATCCAGGCCAAGCAGCAGATTCTGGCGGATCAATTCGCGCACATCGGCAAGGTGCAGCCGGAGACCTGGCTCGAACCCATCACGGGACCCGCCCTGGGCTACCGGCGGCGCGCCCGGCTGGGTGCGCGGCTCGTGCCCGAGCGGGGCGGGATGCATATCGGGTTCCGCGAGCGGCGCAAAAGTTTTCTCGCCAATCTGGACACCTGCCTGGTGCTGGAACCCAAAATCGCCGTGCTCCTGCCCGAGCTGCGCAACCTGGTTGGCAGTCTTTCCTGCGCCCATCGTATTCCCCAGATCGAAGTCGCCTCGGGCGACCATGCTTCCGCTCTGGTGTTCCGGCATCTGCTCCCGCTGGTGGAGCACGACGAGGAACTTCTGCGCGATTTTGGCAAGCGCCACGACATTCAAATCTACCGTCAACCGCATGCTCCGGATTCCATCGTGGCGCTCTGGCCGGATGAACCGGAGGAACTTTATTACCGTCTTTCCGAATTCAATGTGGAAATCCGTTTCCGGCCGACCGACTTCGTGCAGATCAACAACGCCGTCAATCAGAAGATGGTCAGCCAGGCGGTCAGGCTGCTGGAGCTCAAGGGCGATGAACAGGTGCTGGATCTTTTCTGCGGGCTCGGCAACTTCACGCTGCCGCTGGCGCGACACGCCGGACGCGTGCTGGGCGTGGAAGCCGACGAGCCCCTGATCGCGGGTGCACGTCGGAATGCGCGGCTGAACGACATCGCCAATGCCGAATTCATGGTGGCCAATCTTTACCACGAAGGCGGCCCGGCGCCGTGGACGGATTTCCGTGTCGACCGCTTGCTGCTCGATCCGCCGCGCGGCGGGGCCATCGAGGCCATCAAACGCCTCAACGAACCTATGCCGTCACGGATTGTCTACGTGTCCTGTCACCCCGCGACACTGGCGCGCGACAGCGAATATCTCGTGCACGCGCTCGGCTACCGACTGGCCGCGGCCGGCGCGATGGACATGTTTCCGCAAACCAGCCATGTGGAATCCATGGCGCTTTTTGTCCGACCATGACCATGACCGCGCCGCAGCAAGTGATCGAAATCGACGTTCCCACCCAGACTCTGATTCTGAAAGACGTCCAAGGACGGATACTCATGCAAGCCCGGATTTCCACGGCACGCAACGGCGTAGGCGAGGAGAACGGGAGCGAAAAGACCCCGCGTGGCGCGCACTACATCCGCGCCAGGATCGGGGCCGGCCTGCCGGCTGATGCGGTGCTGGTATCGCGCCGGCCGACCGGCGAAATCTATTCGCCGTCGTTGCGTACGGCCTTCCCCAACCGCGACTGGATTCTCACCCGCATTCTCTGGCTCTGCGGCCTGGAGCCCGGCAAAAACCGCCTGGGCAAAGTGGACACCATGCGCCGCTACATTTATATCCACGGTTGCCCGGACGAGGACCCCATGGGGGTGCCTGGCTCGCGTGGCTGCGTCAAGATGCGCAACCGCGAGATCATCGAACTCTTCGACCGCGTCGCTCCGGGCACGCGCGTTCATATCCGGGGCTGATCATGTCGCTAGGTCCTGTCATGCTGGATGTGGAAGGATTGGCGCTGAGCGCCATCGAACGCGAGCGGCTCAAGCACCCGCTGGTCGGCGGCGTGATTCTGTTTGCGCGCAATTATCAGTCACCCGAGCAGGTTGAAGCCCTGGTGCGGGACATCCACAGCCTGCGCACGCCACGGCTGCTGGTGGCGGTGGACCACGAAGGCGGGCGCGTGCAGCGCTTCCGTGACGGTTTTACCAGCCTTCCGCCACTCCGGCATCTGGGCAATATCTACGACGAAAATCCCAAGCGCGCCCGGCGCCTGGCGGAAACCAGTGGCTGGCTCATGGCCACGGAACTGCGCGCCGTGGACGTGGATTTCAGCTTTGCACCGGTGCTCGATCTCGACCGCGGCGTCAGCCAGGTCATAGGCGACCGGGCGTTTCACTCCCTTCCCGAGGCCGTGGCCGATCTGGCCCATGCCTATATGCGCGGCATGCACCGGGCCGGTATGGCCGCCACCGGCAAGCATTTCCCCGGGCATGGGGCGGTGGAGGCCGACTCGCATGTAGCCCTGCCGGTAGACGATCGTCTGCTCGTCGACATCATGGCCGAAGACGTGGTGCCCTTTGAGCGCATGATTCATTACGGCCTTGAAGGCATCATGCCAGCGCACGTGATTTTCACCTGCGTGGATGCCCAACCCGCCGGATTTTCCAGTACCTGGATCAGGAAGATTCTGCGCGGTCAGCTTGAATTTCAGGGCGTCGTGTTCAGTGACGACCTGTCCATGGAGGGCGCCAAAGGGGCGGGTGACGTCGTGGCGCGGGCAAAACTGGCGCTTTCCGCCGGTTGCGACATGGTGCTGGTCTGCAACGATCCGGCGGCGGCCGATCAGGTGCTGGCCGGTCTGGGTCATTACGACGATCCGGTGTCACATTTACGTCTGGTGCGCATGCACGGACGGGAAAATCCGACGCGCGAGCAGTTGGCACTGGATCAGGCATACCTTGACGCGGTGCGCGCCGTCACCGGCATCGCATGAGCGCAAAAAAATATTGATTCACGCCGAGGATGACCGATAATAAGCGGTAGGTCATACGGTTTTTCTGCCGGGGGTATTAGGAATTGGATCTGTTTCGTCCGCTTAGGAAACTGAAGCTCGAGAGCTTCAACAATCTCACCAAAACGCTGAGCTTCAACATCTACGACATCTGCTATGCCCCCAGCGAGCAGGCGCAGAAGGAATACCTCGCGTACATTGACGAGGCGTACAACGCCGAGCGTCTGACTGCCATCCTGTCGGAGGTAGCCAGCATCATCGGCGCCAACGTGCTCAACATCGCGCATCAGGATTACGACCCGCAGGGCGCGAGCGTCACCATGCTCATCTCCGAACTGCCGATTCAGGAAGAGCCGCTCAATCCCGAAGCCCCCGGCCCGCTGCCGGACGCGGCGCATAACCGTCAGAGCCGCAGCGTGCAGACGAACCTGGCGCTGGACCCCGAGCGGCCAGCCAAGGAGTCCGTGGTGGCACATCTCGACAAAAGCCACATCACGGTGCACACCTATCCGGAATCGCATCCGGACAACGGCATCGCCACGTTCCGCGCCGACATCGACGTGTCCACCTGCGGCAAGATTTCGCCGCTGCGCGCGTTGAACTACCTGCTCCACAGTTTCGAATCCGATATCGTGATTATTGACTATCGGGTGAGAGGCTTTACGCGCGACGTCAAGGGCACCAAGCACTACATCGACCACAAGATCAACTCGGTCCAGAACTTCGTTGATAAAAATACGCTGGCCCGGTATCAGGCCATGGACGTGAACGTCTACCAGGAAAATATTTTCCATACCAAGATGATGCTGAAGGACTCCAAGCTGGATAATTACCTCTTCGGCGTGAAAGAAGCGGAACTGTCGCCACAGGACAACAAGATTGTCACGCAGCGCCTCTCGCACGAGATGGCCGAGATTTTCTACGGCACCAACATGGTGCGGATGAATTAGTTTTTTCTTTCCTCGCTGCGGTCATTCCCTCGTATAGTCGAGCGGCCTTCGGCCGCGTATTTGAATCGGGTTCTCGCACCCGAAGGCGAGGTCCTTTCTTGTCGCGACAAGAAAGGACCCAAAGAAACGGTCCCCGGAGCCGCCGGAAACTTCCTGTGCTTCTCGCAGGCAATCGGCGCGTACCTCAACTCGCCGGCCGTAAACAACACGGCTCGGGCTCAAACACGAGGCACGCGAGAACCCCGATTGCCTGCTGTGATGCTCGGCGGCGGCTACTGGGTTTTGAAAACACCTCCGCGTTAAGGGTGGAGGTGTGTTGTTCCAAACCCGTCGGAGCGAGCCGAGCACCGCAGCTTCAGCCGGGGTCGTGCGCGAGCCCCGTGTTTGAGCCCGTGGCGCGTAGTGTGCGCTCGGCGAGTTGGCGAGCGCCCGGCTGAAGCGAGGCGCACAGGGAACCGCCTGGTGTGTGGGCGGCGAAGCGACCGGGTGTCCTTCTCTTTGGTTCCTTTCTCTTGGACAAGCAAGAGAAAGGAACCCAGGGTGCAGGGGCGGAGCCACCCGCAATTAGCCGTTGAAATCGCGCGCAAGGCGCGCGATACCATTCAAGGCCTGGATGCCTGCCTCCGCGGGCATAACAACAAACATAGCTTTCGCGGAGATGACGGCAATGGAGTGCGGCAGCCATCCACAAGTACTCGTCGCAGCAGGCCGCTCGACCCGAATATTGATATAGTCCCACATTAATCCTATGCCCGAATTCAATCCTCATTGCGTGGCCTGTCCGCGTCTGGCGAGCCATTTATCCAAGGTCCGCGACATGTATCCGCGATATTTCGCGCGCCCCGTGCCGCCATTCGGCGACCCGAAGGCGCGGCTGATCATCATCGGGCTCGCGCCCGGCATGCATGGAGCCAACCGTACCGGCCGCCCGTTCACCGGCGACCACGCCGGCATCATTTTATATGAAACATTGCACCGGCATGGCTTCGCCGACCGTCCGGTGTCGGAATCGGCGCGCGACGGCCTGACACTGAACAACTGCCGTATCACCAATGCCGTCAAATGCCTGCCGCCCGGCAACAAGCCGCTGCCGGCGGAAATCGCCACCTGCAATCTTTATCTTCAGACCGAGCTCGAGAAACTTCCGCAAGGAAGCGTGTTGCTCGCGCTCGGCACGGTCGCGCATGAGGCTGTGCTCAAGGCGTTCAAGCTGAAGCGCAAAGAATACAAATTCGCGCATGGCGCGCAGCATGAGCTTCCGAGCGGCCTGCGCCTGATCGATTCGTATCATTGCAGCCGCTATAACACTCAGACCAAGCGCCTGACGGCGGAGATGTTCGATAAGATTCTCCACAAGGCGAAGGGTTTGTTGGCTGGCTGACAACGTCGTCGTCCCCGCGAAGGGCCGCAGAAGCGGAACTGCTGATAAATTAATAACGTTGTCATGCCCGCGTAGGCGGGCATCCAGGTCTGTTTATGAGATCGCGCGTGAGACGCGCGATACCATTTAAAGCCTGGGTCCCCGCCTTCGCGGGGACGACGCATTATACCCACGGAATCCGCCCAAAAATGTTTTAGTCTGGGGAGGGCATGACAGTAAAATAAGACATGGCGCACACGACAGACCAAACTAATCCATGCCCGTCGAACATCCCAAAGCATTAATAATGTCTCTGCCGCCCAAGCCCGGCATCTACCGCATGCTGGGCGCGAAGGGCGAGGTGCTGTACGTCGGCAAGGCGCGCAACCTGCGCAAGCGGGTGCAGAGTTATTTCCGCGTCAGCGGTCTCGCGGCGCGCGTGATGCTGCTGATGCAGCAGGCGCAGAATGTCGAGATCACCGTCACGCACACTGAAACCGAAGCGCTGCTGCTTGAAAACAACCTCATCAAGACGCTGCACCCGCGCTTCAATATTCTGTTGCGCGACGACAAGAGCTACCCGTACATCTTTGTCTCGGACAACCAGGAGTACCCGCGCATCGGTTTTCATCGCGGCGCCAAGCACGAGAAGGGGCGCTACTTCGGCCCCTATCCGTCGTCCTACGGCGTGCGCGAGACGCTCAACCTGCTGCAGAAGATCTTCCGCGTGCGCCAATGCCACGACAGCTTCTTTCGCAACCGCTCGCGGCCCTGCCTGCAATACCAGATCAAACGTTGCTCCGGCCCCTGCGTCGGCCTGATCGAACCCGAGCGTTACGCCGCCGACGTGCAGCAGGCGGTGATGTTCATGGAGGGCAAAAGCCAGAGCCTGGTGCGCGACAGCATCAAGCAAATGGAACAGGCCTCGGACAAACAGGATTTCGAGACGGCGGCGCTATTTCGCGACCGCATCGCCATGCTCAAGCGCATCCAGGAAAAGCAGTACATCACGGGGAAGGGCGGCGACGCCGACGTCATGGCCATCGCCGCCACGCCGGAGGCCGCCTGCATCGTTGTCACCTGGATCCGCGGCGGGCAGAACCTCGGCAGCAAGTCGTTCTTCCCGCGCATGGGCGCGGAATCCACGCCCTGGGAAATGCTCGACGCATTCCTGTCGCAATATTACCTGTCCGGCCGCACCATCCCGGCGCGCATTTACCTGAGCGAGGCCATCGTCGACCGCGCGCTGCTCGAACGCGCCTTCAGCGAACACGCCGGCAGGAAAATCGCCCTCACCGTCAACCCGCGTGGCGCGCCGCGCCGTTGGATACAAATGGCCAAGTTCAATGCCGCCGATGCGCTGCGCCGCCACCTCGCCGGCAAGGTCGACATGCAAGGCCGCGTCGAGGCGCTGCGCGACGCGCTCAAGCTCGAATCCATCCCCGATCGCATCGAGTGTTTCGACATCAGCCACACCATGGGCGAAGCCGCTGTCGCCTCCTGCGTGGTGTTCGATGCCAACGGCCCGGTCAAGTCGGAATACCGTCGCTTTAACATCGAAGGCATCGAGCCGGGCGACGATTACGGCGCCATGACCCAG
>DATICK010000149.1:0-2681 GCA_035456865.1 Sulfuricaulis sp. | reverse complement strand
ATCACACTTGCGAGGCCGAGAACGATCGCGGGCGCCAGCAGATATTTTTCCAGCCGCGGATTCACGTATTCGGACAGCACCGCCACCGATAGCGCCATGAAGCCGACACTCATGGGCAGCCGGTCCCACACCAGCCTGCCGTTACTTGGTGCGAGGTGATAGTAACCGGAGCCCAGGGACACCAGCGCTACGCCGGTGAAGCAGACTATCCATGCCCAGCGCGCCCCGAGCCCGTGCCGCTCGCGCGCACACAAACCAATTCCCGCTATGCCCACTGCCAGGAACGCGAGATTCGTGGCGACATTCAGGAAGCTGGAAATGCCGAGCAGGCCGCGGTGGTCGGCAAAGGCGTGATAACCCGTATCCTGTGCGATCGGTGGCAGCGCCATCATTACGGCCAGTGCCATGATCGGCAGCAGCACAAGAAGGTAGGATTGACGCGTGGACTGAGTCACTTCCTTGGATTCTCCCCGCCGGAAAAGGTTTTATACTGCATGTTCCCTTGCAACGTGCTAGAAATATATAAGGATCAGAACAACAACCGCAATAAGAAAAGAAGGGGACCGCTTGGAAAAACGTATTCACGAACGTCAGGAAGTGTCGCTTTCTGTTGAAATTCTTGACCCGCCCCATCTCGGCAAGGTCTCGCTTGTCACCAGGGACATCAGCAAGGGCGGCGCGTTCATTCTGTTAGACAAGGACAAATGTCCGCCCGTGGGGCGCATTGTATCGCTGCGGATGTCGGGTGTGTTATGGGGCGAGAAACTCTCCACGGTTTCCGCCCGGGTCGTGCGCGTGACCGATGAAGGGATGGGTTTGCAGTTCCTCGATTTTGATTTCATGTAGACGCTACGCTACCGGACCATCGACGGTCCAAGAAATAATTGGGCCCGAACTGATCCGGGGCATCCTATTATTGCTGCTAATCCCTCGGAAAACCCTGACATCGCCGCCTTGCCAGCCAAGTTCCCTGGTCCGGCCAATTCGCGGTTTTTCATGGCGTTGCCTGCGCCATTTGTATGTACCCGGCAAGAAGCGTAGCGTAATGAGGACCAAATCCGCAGCGCCGTCAGCCAGAAAAATCGACCGCGGCGCGCAGCCTGTTTCTCCTGCCGGCATTGCTCAAGGGAGGTGTAACCATGGCCACGATTACCGCCAAGATCGAACGCCACGTGGTGCTGTTGGACGAGAACCGGACTACGTACGAGGCCGCCGTGCTCATGTCCGAAAAGCACATCGGTTCGGTGGTTGTGACCCGCGAATCCCGCGTCATCGGCCTCTTTACCGAGCGCGATCTGATACGCGACATGGCGCAGAAACGCCGCGATCCGATAACGGTCAAAATCAGGGAAGTGATGCGCCCGGAGTTCGTGCGGGTATCACCGGCGGAGCGCGGAGAGCGCTGCATTGAGCTCATGAAGCAACATCAGTGCCGGCATCTGCTGGTGTTCGACGGCGATGCCTTCGTTGGCATCATTTCGCTGCGCGACCTGCTGCTGGTGGTGCTCGAGGAAAAAGAGGAACTCATCCGCCAGCTCACGAGGTACGTCACAAGCTGACGACGCAAGCGCCGACCTTGTTCGAACTGTGCTAGCCTTTCTTGCCCCACAGTTCCTCTAGACGCTGATCACGTCCACAGGAGTAGCGATAGTATTTGTACCGTAGCGGGTTCTTCTGGTAATAATCCTGATGATAATCCTCGGCGGGGTAGAAGGTCGCGGCCGCGCGGATGGTGGTGACGACCGCTTTCCCAAGCTGTTTCTCGATCGCCGCCTTTGACTGTTCCGCGATTTTTCTCTGTTCCTGGTTCTGAACAAATATCGCGGTGGTGTAGGTGCTGCCGCGGTCGCAGAATTGTCCGCCCTTGTCGAGCGGATCGACGTTGCGCCAGAAGACTTCCAGCAGTTTTTCGTAACTAACCTGCTTCGGGTCGTAGGTGATCTGCACCGCCTCGACGTGCCCGGTGTCGCCCGCCGATACCTGCTCATAAGTCGGATTCAGCTTCTGCCCGCCGGTATAGCCCGAGGTGGTTGCCACCACCCCTGGCAGTTTGTCGAACGGCGGTTCCATGCACCAGAAACACCCGCCGGCGAACACCGCCGTGGCTGTCGCCTTGGCCACCGGTTCAGCCGCCATTGCTGCCAATGATAGGCCCAGTAGCAGCCCGGCCAGCAGCGCCATGAATCTTGATAGGTTCATACGCATCGAAAGCCCCTTATTGAAATAGCTCGTGGGCTTTATGACCCGTCTTTGGGTCAATGGTTGCGAGAGTGATAATCGACCGGAAAAAAAGAAGCCGTCTATCAGACGGCTTCTGGCTTTATGCCGGATCAATAATTAGAGCGCTAGGGGCGAAGCGGGCTGGCGGCGCCATCGTTTCCCGAAGGTCCTTTGGGTCCGGCGGCCTCAGCCAGGGCGGGCGACACCAAAAGCGCGTCCTTGCTCCCGGCACAGTTACTCAGCACCAGCTCGGGCGGGTCGACGGAGAAGGTGAAGGGGGCGGCCTTGTTGAGGGCGGAGAGGCCCAGAATCTGGCGCGTGCGGGCTGGGAAGACCGCCGCCTCGACGTTGCGGAGGGTGCAGCTGCCGATGCGCAATTCGTTGATCGAGTAGACCGGGATCACGAGCTCGGCCCCATTGGCCAGGATGGCGCGTAACTCTTTCACGTACTGCACCTGCTT
>DATICK010000148.1:0-2657 GCA_035456865.1 Sulfuricaulis sp. | reverse complement strand
GCATCGATATTCGTGGCGGCCGGACCGTGGAGTGGTTCGATGGGCATCAATACTCGGAACTGGCGCTGGCAAAAATGCTGAAAGTGTATGCGACCCCGACGATTATTTTTCTCGATCCCGAGGGCAAAACAGCACTGCGGCTGGACGGCTTTCGCAAGCGCCAGGCTTTCCGGCAGGCGCTCGACTACGTGCAGCAGAAGGCCTATCGCCAGGAATCACTGACGAGTTTTATCGCGAAACAGCAGCAGGCGCCCTACCGCTTGCGCGCCGAATCCATGTTCCGGGAGATGACGGATTTCAAGGGCTACCGCAAGCCGCTGGCGGTGATGTTCGAGGACAAGGACTGCACCGACTGCGATGAGTTCCACGACAAGGTGCTGAAACATCCGGAGGTATTACCGGAGCTCTCCCGTTTTACGGTCGTGCGGCTCGACGCCTATTCGGATCAGCCGATCACCGACATCAACGGCAAGCGCACCACGCCGAAGCAGTGGGTGGAGCAGCTCGGGATAACCTATCGTCCGGGAATCGTGCTGTTCAACGAAGGCAAGGAACGGGCACGGATCGACGGCATGCTCTATCATTTTCACTTCAAGGAATTGCTGCGTTACGTGAGTGGCGGGTATTACAAAAAATATGGCAGCTTCTCCCAATACAATGCCGTGCGCCGGCCGGAATTGCTGCAACAAGGCATTAATATCGACTTCGCACAATAAGTGACCCCGTCGCGCGGGGACCACTCTATCGAACCTTCTGCATCCGTCCCGGCGCCTGCGCCGCCTGCTCTTCCTGACTGCGCAGATAGTCTTCGTAAGTCCCGCCGTAGTTCTCAACGCCCCGCGGCGTCATCTCGATGATGCGCGTGGCCAGGGACGAGACGAATTCACGGTCGTGACTGACGAAAATCAGCGTGCCGGGATATTTTTCCAGCGCGGTGTTGAGCGACTCGATCGATTCCATGTCCAGGTGGTTGGTGGGTTCGTCCATAATCAGCACGTTGGGCTGCTGCAGCATCAGCTTGCCGAACAGCATGCGCCCCTGCTCGCCGCCGGACAGCGCCTTGGTCGATTTCTTGATCTCATCCTGGGAAAACAGCAGCCGGCCCAGCACGGCGCGGATCGCCTGCTCGTCGTCACCCGGTTTTTTCCATTGGTTCATCCAGTCGAGCAGGGACATCTCGGTGGCGAAATCGGCGGCGTGATCCTGGGCGTAGTAGCCGAGGCTGGAATTCTCCGGCCATTTGATCGTGCCGCTCGCGGGCGCGAGCTCGCCCATCAGGGTGCGCAGCAGCGTGGTCTTGCCGATACCGTTGGGGCCGATCACGGCCACGCGCTCTCCGGCCTCGACCGTCAAGTTGAGGTTTTTGAACAGCGGCGTCGCGCCATATCCCTGACTCATCTTCTTTACTTCCAGAGCCTGGCGGTAAAGCCGCTTGGCCTGATCGAAACGCAGGAACGGATTCTGCCGGCTCGACGGCTTGACCTCGGCCAACTCGATCTTTTCGATCTGGCGCGCGCGCGAGGTCGCCTGCTTGGCCTTGGAGGCGTTGGCGGAGAAACGGCTGACGAAGGTCTGAAGCTCGGCGATCTGCGCCTTCTTCTTGGCGTTGTCGGACAGCAGCTGATTGCGTACCAGCGTGGCGGCGGTCATGTATTCGTCGTAATTGCCGGGATAAACTCGCAGCTCGCCGTAATCCAGATCGGCCATGTGCGTGCACACGCCGTTCAAAAAATGCCGGTCGTGGGAGATGATAATCATGGTGCTGTTGCGCGCGTTGAGCACGTCTTCCAGCCAGCGGATGGTATTGATGTCGAGATGGTTGGTGGGCTCGTCCAGCAGCAGGATGTCCGGATCGGAGAACAGCGCCTGCGCCAGCAGCACGCGCAGCTTCCAGCCCGGCGCCACCGCGTTCATCAAGCCGGTGTGCTGGTCCACCGGGATGCCGACGCCGAGCAGCAATTCGCCGGCGCGCGCCTCGGCGGTGTAGCCGTCGAGCTCGGCAAACTTGTGTTCGAGATCGGCCACCTTCATGCCGTCCTCCTCGCTCATTTCCGCCAGGCCGTAAATGCGGTCGCGCTCCTGTTTCACGCGCCACAATTCGGCGTGGCCCATGATCACGGTGTCGAGTACTGTGTAGTTCTCGAAGGCGAACTGGTCCTGGCGCAGCTTGCCGAGGCGTTCGTTGGCGTCGACCGAGACGTTGCCCGAACTTGGCTCCAGATCGCCGCCAAGGATTTTCATCAGTGTCGACTTGCCGCAGCCGTTGGCGCCGATCAGGCCATAGCGATTGCCGTTGCCGAACTTGACCGAGATGTTTTCAAACAGGGGCTTGGCCCCGAACTGCATGGTGATGTTGGCGGTGGTGATCAAGGCACTGTTCCAGGAAAAAAGTTAATACGGGGCTTTCTGAATCGTGAATGGCACACGCCACCGCGCTCCCAAAAAGCCTTAAACAATCTATCGCGATGGCATGTATTGCTGGGCAGACCCACGGCGCGGCCGGATACCTTGGCCAAGCGCCTGGCAAACATCAAACGCAGGGCGCGGATTGTCTCACATTTTATGATTTAGTGCTTCAGCCTCGGAAATCCGCTTCTATAAAGGACGGTTAGGTCGCGGGGGGCGGCTTTCCGTCAGTCATCGTCAACGGCCCAGAG
>DATICK010000147.1:0-4875 GCA_035456865.1 Sulfuricaulis sp. | reverse complement strand
GGCGCTGCTGCGCGGCCAGCGCTGGGCGGCGCTCGCCACCGCGCGCGACAACGAGCCGCTTGCCACCTGGGTGGCGGTGGTCCCCGAAGACGACTTGGGCGGTTTCCTGCTGCACCTCAGCCGTCTGGCGCTGCATACACGCTATCTCGAAACCAACCCGCGCGCATCGTTATCGTTCACCGAGTCCGATCGCGACACGGACGATCCGCAGGAACTGGCGCGCGTGAGTCTGCAGGGCTACGTCGAGACCATCAGACGCGACGTTGCCGGCTATGCCGCGGCGCGCGAACGCTACCTCTCGCGTTTTCCTGCGGCCGCCCCGATGTTCGAGCTCACCGATTTCGCGCTCGTGCGTTTCGTGACCGTGACCGCGCGCTACGTCTCCGGGTTCGGGCGCGTCCACCGTTTGGGTCCGGCCGAGTTGCACTTGGCGGCTGCGATTTTCGAAGGAGAATCGTCATGAATTTACACCGCCTGGTTGCGACCGCGTTCGTCGCATTGCTCGCGCTTGCCGCGTCCACCGCGCGCGCCGCCGGCACCGATGTGTCGAAGCTGTACGCCGAGCATTGCGCGTCCTGCCACGGCGCGGGTCGCCTGGGCGGTATCGGCCCGGCACTACTGCCGGAGAACCTGGGACGGCTCAAGCGCGACGAGGCGATCGCTACCATCCGTGATGGGCGAGTCGCGACCCAGATGTTGGGGTTCAAGGACAAGCTATCATCGGAGCAGATTACCCAGCTTGCCGGACTGATCTATGAGCCGCTTCCGCAAGTCCCGCGTTGGGATTTGGCCGATATCCGTGGTTCCCACGTGCTCCACCTCAAACCCGGGGAAAAACTTTCGGACAAGCCGGTCTTCAAGGCCGATCCGCTGAATCTTTTCGTGGTCGTCGAGGTCGGTGACCATCACGCCACGCTCCTGGACGGCGACCGGTTCGAGCCGATCCTGCGTTTCCCCACGCGGTTTGCGCTGCACGGCGGGCCGAAATTTTCTCCCGACGGCCGCTATGTCTATTTCGGCTCGCGCGACGGCTGGGTGAGTAAGTTCGATATTTATAATTTGAAATACGTCGCCGAAATTCGCGCCGGCATCAACATGCGCAATATCGCGGTATCGAGCGACGGGCGCTACGTGCTGGCTGGCAATTATCTCCCGCACACGCTGGTGGTGCTGGACGCCACGGATCTGTCACCGCTCAAGATCATCGCGGTGCAGGACGATAGCGGCAAAAGCTCGCGGGTGAGCGCCGTCTACGACGCCGCGCCGCGCAAGAGTTTCATTGCCGCGCTCAAGGACATTCCCGAAGTCTGGGAGATTCCCTACGACGACAAGGCCGAACCGATCTATCCGGGGCTGGTCCACGACTACCGCATGGGCGAAGCGCTGGCGCTCAAGGGGCCGTTCCCGGTGCGGCGCATCCGTCTCGACGATATTCTCGACGACTTTTTCTTCGATCAGTCTTATGAGCATCTGATCGGGGCGGCGCGCAACGGCAAAAACGGGCAGGTGGTGAGCCTGATCGTGGGACGCAAGATCGCCGATGTCGATCTTCCCGGCCTGCCGCACCTGGGCTCGGGCATCACCTGGGATTACAAGGGAACCATGGTGCTCGCGACGCCCAACCTCAAGGAGGGCATGGTGACCGTCATCGACATGAAAACCTGGAAAACGATCAAGCACATCAAAACCCTCGGCCCCGGGTTTTTCATGCGCTCGCACGAGAACACGCCGTATGCCTGGGTCGACGCCATGATGAGTCCGGCCGACAAGGACGCGATCCAGATCATCGACAAGAACAAACTCGAAATCGTCAGAACGCTACGGCCCGCGCCGGGCAAGACCGCGGCGCACACCGAATTCACGCGCGACGGCAAACATGCGCTGGTCAGCGTCTGGGAAATGGACGGGGCGCTCGTCGTGTACGATGCAGCGACCTTCAAGGAAATCAAGCGCCTGCCTATGAGAAAACCATCCGGCAAGTACAACGTCTACAACAAGATCACCCGCTCCGAGGGGACCAGTCACTGAACGTGGATGGCGCTGACAGGCGATGTGCAACAGGCACATGAGCCGCGGAAGACGGGGATGTCGCGAGCGGCCAACCGTCATTGAATCCCACAACTATCGTGTCACTATCCGGGCGCATTTCCTGAATTGGGCGCATAATATATATAAACGTCACTTCATCCAGAGAATCGGAAAGGAGGTGTCATATGGTCGAAATTCAGGAATTGGAAGTCGAGTTCGACGAAGGCGGTCTGCTGAAGGACCCTGCGCAATGGAATGAAACTCTGGCGGCGGAAATTGCGCGGCACGACGGCATCGGCCCGCTCACCGCAGATCACTGGGAAGTCATTCGTTCCTTGCGAGAATATTACGCCAGGTTTGGCGTTGCTCCCGCCATGGGTCATATCTGCCGTGGCCATGGCAAAGACAAGTACTGGATTCACGACCTGTTTCACACCTGCCTCGGTGCGTGGCGTGTCGCCGGTCTGCCCGATCCGGGTGAAGAGGCGAAGACTTACCTGAGCGGCATGTAGGCAGCGCCGCGTTTCCCAGGGCGACACCAAAATACGGAAGCGGTGTTATTTCCCGCCCGTTGCCAGCAGATATTCGTGCGGTATCCTCAGCTGCCCGTCGTGGATGAAATCCCTGGCAAAACGCCCGACCTCATCCCGAATCTTGCCGCGCTCGTTTTGCGGAAGCGCATCGTATTGCTGCTTGAGCATGTCCGATGCCTCCACCGTATCCCAGAGTTCCTCGAAGGATCTGAACTGGTAATCGAAGGTTTTGGATTCCACCGAAAAGCCGGAGAATCCCGCCTCGCTCAGCAGGTCTTCCAGCATTCCCGGCGCGCCCAGCGATGTCGCCTTGGCCAATGGCGGGTGCAGTTCTTCCGGCAGCCGTTTCGAGAAAACATCGTAGGACCAGCGCAGGGTCGGTATCGTTTCCGGGGTGCTCCACACCGCGAGCGCGAAGCGGCCGCCGGGTTTCAACACGCGCTGCATCTCCTTCAGACCCAGCAGCGGGTCGGTGAACAGCATCACGCCGAAGCGGCATAAAATACGATCGAAGGAGTTGTCGTTAAAGGTCAGTTGTTCCGCCGGCATGCATCGAAAGGAAATTCCCGACAGCCGTTCCTTGACCGCTTTGGCCTGTGCCACCTGCACCATGCCGTCCGCGGAGTCGATGCCGGTGATGCTGGCATGACCTTTCAGGCGCCGCGCCAGGGTCAGCGCCGGCTCCCCGGTTCCGGAGGCGAGGTCGAGAATGCGATCGCCGGGCTGCGCGCCCAGCGCGGCCAACAGCACTTCGCCGACGGGCGCGATGTGCGGCAGCCACACGTCGAATTTCTCGGCGATCTTGTTCCAGTCGGGCTGATTATTTTTTGTGCTCACGGCGTGTCTTCTTTCATTTATTGGTAATCGGTGCCGGCGGGATATCAGAGCGGGTTTCCGTTTAGAAGGCGTCTATTCTCGAAAGTCCGTCGGTGCCATCGGATGGCCCGTTTTTCCGGCGCGCGCAGTGATGCCAAGCCGACCTTCTACCCTGTACCGTGAGACTAACATAACTGTTGCATTGACCGTACCGTGGTTCTGGTATTAAGTACTCGTCTTCTCACTGAATTCGACCAGGGCGGGTCAGCGTATTGCCGATTACGGTTTAATCCGGAGAACCAACATGCCGCAAACAAAAATTCTGCTCGACGAATCCGAAATACCCACGCACTGGTATAACGTCATTGCCGACATGCCGAATCCGCCGCCGCCGCCGCTCGGTCCCGATGGCAAACCGGTGCCGCCGCAGGCACTGGGGGCGATTTTCCCCGAGGCCCTGATCGAGCAGGAGATGAGCGGCCAGCGCTGGATCCCGATTCCCGAGCCGGTGCGCGAAATTTACCGCCTGTGGCGGCCGAGCCCGCTATACCGTGCCTACCGGCTGGAGCAGGCTTTGGGCACGCCCGCGAAAATCTATTACAAGTATGAAGGCGTGAGCCCCGCCGGCTCGCACAAGCCCAATACCGCCGTGCCGCAGGCGTGGTACAACAAGCAGGCCGGCATCAAGCGCCTCGCCACCGAAACCGGCGCCGGGCAGTGGGGTTCGGCGCTGGCGCTCGCCGGACAGATGTTCGGCATCAAAGTGCGCGTGTACATGGTGAAGGTGAGCTACGAGCAGAAACCGTTCCGCCGCTCGATGATGCAGACCTGGGGCGCGGAGGTTTTCGCCAGCCCCACCGACATGACCGAATCGGGCCGCAAGATTCTCGCCGCCGATCCGAACAGCCAGGGCTCGCTCGGGATAGCCATCTCCGAGGCGGTCGAGGAGGCCGCTTCGCGCCAGGATACTAATTACAGCCTGGGTTCGGTGCTCAATCACGTGCTGTTGCACCAGACCGTGATCGGCCTGGAGGCGAAAAAGCAATTCGAGAAAATCGGCGAATACCCGGACGTGGTGCTCGCCGCCTGCGGCGGCGGCTCCAACTTCGGCGGCATCGCGTTCCCGTTTTTCGCCGACAAGGCCGCCGGCAAGAAGGTGCGCCTCGTCGCGGTCGAGCCGACGTCCTGCCCGACCCTGACGAAGGGACAATATGCGTATGATTTCGGAGACGCCGTCGGCCTGACACCATTGATGAAAATGTACACGCTTGGCCACGACTTCATGCCGCCGGGTATTCACGCGGGCGGATTGCGCTATCACGGCGACTCGCCGCTGGTGTCGCAGCTTTGCCACGAAGGGCTGATCGAGGCCGTCGCGGTAGCGCAGCTTTCGACTTTCGAAGCGGGCGTCGCGTTCGCGCGCGCCGAGGGCATCATCCCGGCGCCCGAATCCTGCCATCCGGTGCGTGCCGCGATCGACGAGGCGCTCGCCTGCAAG
>DATICK010000146.1:0-16042 GCA_035456865.1 Sulfuricaulis sp. | reverse complement strand
CGGAGCGAAGCGGAGTAGGGCTACTGCTCTTATGGCAAGACGAACGGAGCGAAGCGGAGTAGGGCTACTGCTCTTATGGCAAGACGAACGGAGCGAAGCGGAGTAGGGCTACATTTATGAAAGACCTGGTATTGGTGATTGACGTTATTTCGGCCGTGGGGCTGATCGGCCTGATTCTGCTGCAGCAGGGCAAGGGCGCAGATATCGGCGCGGCCTTCGGCAGCGGCGCCTCACAGACCTTGTTCGGCAGCCGTGGTTCGGCCAATTTCCTGACGCGGACGACGGCGATCCTCGCGACGGTTTTTTTCCTCTCCAACCTCGGGTTGGCCTGGTTGTATGCGAAGCAGTCGACGACGCCGGCGAGCGTGACGAAAAGCGTGGTCACGGAGCAGCCGGCGAAAGTGGAGACACCGGCGCCGCCCATCGAAGTGCCCGCGGCACCCAAGGCACCGGAGGTGCCAAAATAGTTTTATTAATGCCACCGAGATTGCGCAGGGCAGGAAGTAAAAATAATACCCTTCAATTCTGATCAGTATTTCTCTGCGTCTTCTGTGGCTAGAATTTGCGCTCATGCGCCGAAGTGGTGAAATTGGTATACACGCTACCTTGAGGTGGTAGTGGCGAAAGCCGTGTGGGTTCGAGTCCCACCTTCGGCACCATTTTAATTTCCATTCCGTCAGTTTGTTGACACGCAAACAACGCTTGCCCGTTGCTTCTCCATAGGCGATTTTTATACCCCTAAAAGCAGCTTAACCCTTTGAAGAGCATAAGTTTGTGAGGCAACCGCTTGCTTGACATCCTTTGCAGCGAAAGCCTAGACTCGCCGGACTTCTAATTATTGATCCGGCATGGATGTAATTGAAGCGAAGGCAACGAATTCCGGCGGTATTTCTGGTAATCGTGGCGCCGGATCAATAATTAATAACTCTTAAGATTGCTTGTTATTGCGGCGGCAAGGCGTCTTAGGTTGAAGGCACGGCCCTGGTTATCGAGGTCCGCACTTCAAGGTGGAGTCACGCCGCCGCAATAACGCAGATTCCCGGGGCTCGGATGCTGCAAGGTTATCTCCCCATCCTGATTTTTATCGGCGTTGCCCTTGGCATGGGCACTGTCATTGTAGTGGCCGGTCGGCTGCTGGGACCGCATCGCCCGGACAGCGCGAAACTCTCCCCCTACGAGTGCGGCTTTGAAGCGTTCGAAGACGCGCGCATGAAATTCGACGTGCGCTATTACCTCGTAGCCATTCTTTTTATCATTTTCGATCTCGAAATTGCGTTCCTGTTTCCGTGGGCGGTGGCGCTCAACGAAATCGGCATGTTCGGGTTTCTTTCGATGATGGTGTTCCTGGGCATCCTCGTCGTCGGTTTCATCTACGAATGGAAGAAAGGGGCGCTGGAATGGGAGTAGTCGCGCGAGCAGGGCGCAGGTTCCCGCGCACAGCGTGGGGGTGCGAGCGCGAGCGGGGAGCAGGGGCCCCGCGAAGCGGGGATGCGACCGTCCGCGAGTCGCTCGCGGCCACCGGAAAGGAATTTGCCCGTGGCGGCAATGTTTTAATGGTTTGGCACAAGCTTACACAAAGGCACGCCGGTGGCGACCGGCGAGTCGCGGCAGGCCGCCGACGCCAATCTTCGTCCGTCTGGCACAGCTTTTCGGAGGCGGCGAAGGTGAACCGTATTTTGGAGCAATGCAGTGGGCATTGAAGGCGTACTCGAAAAAGGCTGGGTGACGACGCAGGCGGATAAATTGATCAATGCCGCGCGCACCGGTTCGCTCTGGCCCATGACCTTCGGGCTCGCCTGCTGCGCGATCGAAATGATGCATGCCGCGGCTTCGCGCTACGACATGGACCGCTTCGGAATTGTTTTCCGTCCCAGCCCGCGCCAGTCGGATGTGATGATCGTAGCCGGCACGCTGGTGAACAAAATGGCGCCGGCACTGCGCAAGGTCTACGACCAGATGTCCGAACCGCGTTGGGTGATTTCCATGGGCTCCTGCGCCAACGGCGGCGGTTATTACCATTATTCTTATTCGGTGGTTCGCGGCGTCGACCGCATCGTACCGGTGGACGTGTACGTTCCCGGCTGTCCGCCGACTGCCGAGGCCCTGCTGTACGGCATTATCCAGTTGCAGAACAAGATTCGCCGTACCAACACCATCGCCCGCTGATGCCGCCCCGGGAACGCTCATCATGACTGATACGCATCAGGACCTTGCCGCTCACGCCCAGGAAAAGTTCGGCGAGTCGATCACGGCCGTCCATGAGTTCGCCGGGCAGATCACGCTGGACATTCGCCATGACCGGATCGTCGAGATATGCCGTACGCTGCGCGACGATCCGGGGTTCGCCTTCGAGCAGATCATGGATCTCTGCGGCGTGGATTATCTCCATTATGGACGCGAGTCATCCGCGGGACCGAGGAAAGGTCCTCGCTTCGCCGTGGTTTATCACCTGCTGTCGCTCAGTCACAACCGTCGCCTATGTCTGCGCGCCTATTTGGATGACGAGACCCCGATGATCGCTTCGGTGACCGGCATTTGGAATTCAGCCAACTGGTATGAACGCGAAGCGTTCGATCTCTTCGGCTTTGTGTTCGAAGGACATCCGGATCTGCGGCGCATCCTCACCGATTACGGTTTCATCGGGCATCCTTTCCGCAAGGATTTCCCGCTCATCGGCCGTGTCGAGATGCGCTACGACGCCGAAAAGCAGCGCGTCATTTACGAATCGGTTTCCATCGAGCCGCGCGTTCTCGTTCCTCGCGTCATACGCGAGGAAGGTTTTGCCAAGGGTTGAGCGCGTGACCGAGATCGGAAATTACACGATGACCACTGTCATCCCCGCGAAAGCGAGGATTCAGGATTTTCATTGTGTGCGCTCCGCGCACGATGAAAAGCTAATTGCGGGGGCGGGAGCATCCCGCATTCACACAACGCCGCCGCAGGCGGCTCGACATCTGCGCTGATGCGAGGCATTAAGAGTCATGGCTGAAATCCGCAATTACACCATGAACTTCGGACCGCAGCATCCGGCCGCGCACGGCGTGCTGCGTCTCGTGCTCGAGCTGGATGGTGAAGTCATCCAGCGCGCCGACCCGCACATCGGTCTGCTGCACCGCGGCACCGAAAAACTGGCCGAGTCCAAGCCCTATAACCAGTCGATCGGCTACATGGACCGCCTCGATTATATCTCGATGATGTGCAGCGAGCACGGTTATGTGCTGGCGATCGAGAAGCTGCTTGGGATCGAGCCGCCAATTCGCGCCCAGTATATCCGCGTGCTGTTCGACGAGATCACACGCCTGCTCAATCACCTGTTCTGGCTCAGCGCGCACGCCCTGGACATAGGCGCGATGACCGTGTTTCTTTACTGTTTCCGCGAGCGCGAGGATCTGTTCGATTGCTACGAAGCGGTGTCCGGCGCGCGCATGCATGCCACCTATTACCGCCCGGGCGGTGTTTACCGCGACCTGCCCGACAGGATGCCGCAGTATCAGCCATCCAAACTGCGCGACACGAATGAAATCACGCGCCTGAACGCCAATCGCGAGGGCTCGTTGCTCGATTTCATCTGGGATTTCACCGAGCGTTTCCCGAAACATATCGATGAGTATGAAATGCTGCTCACCGACAACCGTATCTGGAAACAGCGCACCGTCGGGATCGGCGTGATCTCGCCCGAGCGCGCTTTGCAGCTCGGTTTCAGCGGTACGATGTTGCGCGGCTCGGGCGTCGAATGGGATTTACGCAAGAAACAGCCGTACGAAGTTTATGATCGGCTGGATTTCGATATTCCTGTCGGCGTTAACGGCGATTGCTACGACCGCTATCTGATTCGTGTCGAAGAAATGCGCCAGTCCAACCGCATCATCCGCCAGTGCGTGGAGTGGCTGCGCCGGAATCCGGGACCGGTGATGATCGAGGACCACAAGGTGGCGCCGCCGCCCCGCGAGAAGATGAAGGGCGACATGGAGTCGCTCATCCATCACTTCAAGCTCTTCACCGAGGGTTACTGCGTCCCCGCGGGCGAGACCTACGCGGCGGTCGAGCATCCCAAGGGCGAATTCGGCGTGTACATGATTTCGGACGGCGCCAACAAGCCTTACCGCGTGAAGATCCGCACCGCCGGTTTTGCGCATTTGGCGGCGATGGATGAATTGACCCGCGGCCACATGATTGCCGACGTGGTCGCGGTGATCGGCACACTCGACATCGTTTTCGGAGACGTCGATCGATGAATGCCCAGTCCACACCGGCCTCGAAGATCGGACTGCTGTCTCAGCCGTCGCGGACCGAGATCGACCGCGAGATCGCCAAGTATCCTCCGGACCACAAGCAGGCGGCGGTGATGGCGGCGCTGCGCGTCGCGCAGGAACAGAACGGTGGCTGGCTCCCGGCCGATCTGATCGAGGCGGTGGCGGAATATCTCGACATGCCGGCGATAGCCGTGCATGAAGTCGCGACCTTCTACTCCATGTACGATCTGAAGCCCGTCGGACGTCACAAGGTCTGCGTGTGCACCAACATCTCCTGCATGTTGAACGGTTCCAGTCGCATTATGAATCATCTGGAGACGAGGCTCGGCATCAAGCCGGGTGAAACGTCGACCGGTGGCAAATTCACCCTGAAAGAGGTCGAGTGTCTGGGCGCCTGCGCCGGCGCGCCGATGATGATGGTCGACAAGACCTATCACGAGCATCTCACCCCCGAAAAGGTGGACGAGATCCTGGACAAGCTGGAATAGACCATGGCCAACGAACTCTGTTTCAGAAATCTGCATCTCGACCAGCCGTGGCTGCTGGCGACGTACCAGAGTGCCGGCGGCTACGAGACCTGGAAGAAAATACTCAAGGAAAAAATAACACCCGAGAAGATCATCGACGATCTCAAGAAGTCCGCGCTGCGCGGACGCGGCGGCGCCGGATTTTCCACCGGCGTCAAATGGAGCTTCATGCCGCGCAATGCACCGGGACAGAAATACATCGTGTGCAACTCCGACGAAGGCGAGCCGGGCACCTGCAAGGACCGCGACATCCTGCGCTTCAATCCGCACTCACTGATTGAGGGCATGGCCATCGCCGGCTACGCCATCGGCGCAACCGTCGGCTACAACTACATCCGCGGTGAATTCTGGGAACCGTACGAACGCTTCGAGGCCGCGCTGAAGGAGGCCTATGGTGCCGGGCTGTTGGGTAAAAACATCCTGGGATTCGGCGTTAACTTCGACCTGTACACGCACCTCGGCGCCGGCGCCTACATCTGCGGTGAGGAAACAGCGCTTCTCGAATCCATCGAGGGCAAGAAGGGTCAGCCACGGTTCAAGCCGCCGTTCCCGGCGAATTACGGCCTGTTCGGACGTCCGACCACTATTAATAATACCGAGACGCTGGCGTCGGTCCCGGACATCATCAAGAACGGCGCCGACTGGTTTCTGAATATCGGCAAGCCCAACAACGGCGGTCCCAAGCTTTTCTCCGTCTCGGGCCACGTCAACAAGCCCGGCAACTATGAAGTCCCGATGGGGACGCCGTTCGCGAAATTGCTCGAAATGGCCGGCGGCGTGCGCCATGGCCACAAACTGAAGGCGGTGATTCCCGGCGGCTCCTCGGCGAACGTGCTGCCGGCGAATGTCATGATGGAAGTGACCATGGACTACGATTCGCTCGCCAAGGCCGGCTCGATGCTGGGCTCGGGCGGGGTTATCGTCATGGACGAGACCACCTGCATGGTGCATGCGCTCGCGCGCATTGCGCATTTCTATTATGAGGAATCCTGCGGCCAATGCACGCCATGCCGCGAGGGTACCGGTTGGATGTCGCGCGTGATTCATCGCATCGAGCATGGGGAAGGCAGACCCGAACATCTGGACATGCTCACGGAACTTGCCTCCAACATCGAAGGCCGCACCATCTGCGCGCTGGGCGACGCCGCCGCATGGCCGGTGAAAAGTTTCATCAAATATTTCCGCAGCGAGTTCGAATACCATATTGAGCATCGTCGTTGCCTGCCCGGCACGCACGGGAGCCATGCATGAGCGCCAATCCGAAAGACATCAAGACGCCGCCGGCCTCCGATACGGTCACTATTGAAGTCGACGGCCGCAAGCTCCCGGCGCGCAAGGGACAAATGCTGATCGAGGTGACCGACGCCTCGGGCATCTACATCCCGCGCTTCTGCTACCACAACAAACTCTCGATCGCGGCCAACTGCCGGATGTGTCTGGTAGACGTGGAGAAGGCGCCGAAGCCCTTGCCCGCCTGCGCGACACCGGTGGCCGAGGGCATGGTAGTGCACACCCGCTCGGACCGGGCGCGAACCGCGCAAAAGAGCACCATGGAGTTCCTGTTGATCAATCATCCGCTCGACTGTCCGGTCTGCGATCAGGGTGGCGAGTGCGAACTGCAGGACCTCGCGCTCGGTTACGGCAAGGACGTGTCGCGCTACGCCGAGGCCAAGCGCATCGTGAAGGACCGGGACATCGGACCGCTGATTTCCACCGACATGACGCGTTGCATCCATTGCACCCGCTGCGTGCGTTTCGGACAGGAAGTTGCCGGCGTGATGGAATTCGGCGGCCTGGGGCGCGGCGAGCATACGGAGATTCGCACCTTCCTTGACCGCAGCGTGGACTCGGAGCTGTCCGGCAATGTCATCGACCTGTGCCCCGTGGGCGCGCTCACCTCCAAACCGTTCCGTTATACCGCGCGCCCGTGGGAACTCGAAGATCATGCCTCGATCAGCCCGCACGACTGTGTCGGCGCCAATATCAACGTGCAGGTGCGCCGCGGGACCGTGATGCGCGTGTTGCCGCGCGACAACGAGGCCGTCAACGAATGCTGGCTCGCCGACCGCGACCGTTTCAGTTACGAGGCCCTGAATGGCGAGGATCGCCTGCGCGTCCCCATGATTCGCCGCGGCACGGAATGGGAAGATACCGATTGGGCCACGGCATTCGAATTCACGGTCGCCGGACTCAAGAGGGTGCTGGATGAGCACGGGCCCGAAAGTCTGGGCGCGCTGGCCTCGCCCATCTCCACGCTCGAGGAATTCTATTTGCTGCAGAAGCTGGTGCGCGCGCTGGGGAGCGGCAACGTGGATCACCGCCTGCGCCAGACGGACTTCAGCGATGACGCCGCCGCGCCGCTGTTTCCGTCCCTGGGACGGCCGATCGTCGAACTCGAAAACCTCGACGGCGCGTTGCTGATCGGCGCGAACCCGCGCAAGGACCAGCCGCTGATCAACCTGCGGCTGCGCAAGAGCGCGCTGAAAGGCGCACGCGTCTTCGCCATCAATCCGGTCGATTACGATCTCAGTTACCGGCTGGCCGGCAAAGTGATCGCCGGCCCGGCACAAATGCTGCACTCCCTGGCGGGCGTGGCACGCGCCTTGAGCGCGCTCAACAAGGCGGAATGGCCTGCCGCGTTTGCGAAGCATTTCCGCGATGTCAAACCGGGCGTATCGGAGCAGGCCATGGCCGAAGCGCTGCAGCAGAGCTCGCGTGCCTCGGTGCTGCTGGGAAGTTTCGCGCTCAGCCATCCGCAGGCGGCCGCCTTGCGCTCGCTCGCGCAATATGTTGCCGACCAGTGCGGGGCCAAGTTGGGGCAGCTTCCCGACGCCAACGGCGCGGGCGCGTGGCTCGCGGGTTGCGTGCCGCACCGCGGCGCCGCGGGCAAAACCGCGACGACGGGACACACGGCGCGCGGTATGTTGCACGAGCCGCGGAAGAGCTATCTGCTTCTCGGCCTCGAACCGGAATTGGATTGTCTCGACGGAGTCGCCGCAGCTGCGGCCATGCGCGCGGCGGAGTTTGTCGTCATGCTGACGACATTCAAACCTTCGCCATACCGGACAAGCGCGGTGGAATATGCCGATGTCTGGATGCCACTCGCGCCCTTCACCGAAACCGATGGCACGTTCGTCAATGCCGAAGGCAGGTGCCAGGAATTCGTCACGGCGGTAAGCCCGCTGGCCGAGGCGCGCCCGGGATGGAAAATCCTGCGCATGTTGGGTCATCATCTGGGCTTGTCAGGTTTCGAACAGGACGGGGTGGATGACGTGCGCCGCGAAATGAATCTGCCGGACGCCCTGCCGGCCGCATCGGCGTTTCCGTACTCCATCGCCTCCGCGGAAGAGACCGTGCCGGCGGCCGGCCAGTTGATGCGTCTCGCCGAGGTGCCGATCTACGCGCTGGACCCGATCGTGCGCCGGGCGCCGGCACTGCAGAAAACCGCGGACAATCCGCCGCCCGCGGCGCGCATGAACGCCGCACAGGCCGATAAACTCGGCCTCGCGGCCGGCGCTAACGTTCAGCTGGCCACGCCGCAGGGCGCGGCGAGCCTGGAGTTGGTGGTCGACGACCGCGTGCCGGACGGTTGCGTGCTGGCGCCGTCCGGATATCCGGAGACAGTGACGATCGGGGCGCACGGACCGGTGACCGTGAGGGCCGCCTCATGAGCAAGTTTTTTCTTGGTATCTGGGGCTGGTTCCCCGACTGGTCGCAGGTCTTGCTGCTCAATCTGGGCAAGATCTTCATCGTCCTTGTGCCGCTGATATTGTCCGTCGCCTATCTGACCTACGCTGAGCGCAAGATCATTGGCTACATGCAGGTACGCATTGGCCCGAATCGTGTCGGTCCCAAGGGCTGGCTGCAACCCCTGGCGGATGCCTTGAAACTGCTGCTCAAGGAAATCATCGTACCGGCCAAGGCCAGCCGTTTCCTGTTCGTGTTTGCGCCGATTCTGACGTTCGGGCCGGCAATTGCCGCGTGGTCAGTGATTCCGTTCACCGACAACTTGTGGCTCGCGAATATCGATGCCGGCTTGCTGTTCATTCTCGCGCTTACCTCCATGGGCGTGTACGGCGTGATCATCGCCGGTTGGGCATCGAACTCGAAGTACGCGTTTCTGGGCAGCATGCGCTCCGCGGCGCAAATCGTCGCCTATGAAATCGCCATGGGCTTCGCCCTGGTGGGTGTGCTGATGGCGGCGGGTAGCCTCAACCTGCGTGAGATCGTGTTGCACCAGCAGGGCGGGCCGCATCAATGGTATATCTGGCCGCTGTTCCCGCTGTTTCTGGTGTATCTGATCTCCGGCGTGGCCGAAACCAACCGCGCGCCCTTCGACGTGGCCGAGGGCGAGTCCGAGATCGTGGCCGGTTTTCACGTGGAATACTCCGGCATGGCCTTCGCGATCTTTTTTCTCGCCGAATACGCCAACATGATCCTTATTTCCGCGATGTGTTCGATCATGTTCCTGGGCGGCTGGTTGTCGCCGCTCGACGGGATATTGCCCGCCAAGCTGCTGGCATGGCCGGTGATCGGCACTGTGCTCGGCAACGGCATGCACTGGCTGTTGCTCAAGATGAGTTTCATACTTTTCTGTTTCCTGTGGTTTCGCGCGACGTTTCCACGGTATCGTTACGACCAGATCATGCGCCTCGGATGGAAGGTCTTCATTCCGGTGACGCTGGTGTGGATCGGCGTGATGGGGGCGGTCATGTTCCTCACGCCATGGGGATTCATCTTCCACTGAGTGGAGGAGGCGACGCACATGGTCAATTCGCTCAAACGATTTCTGAATACGTTCCTGCTCTTCGAGCTGGTGAAGGGCCTGATGGTCACCGGCCGTCACCTGTTCTCGCGCAAGATCACGATACAATACCCGGAGGAACGCACGCCGATTAGTCCGCGCTTCCGCGGCCTGCACGCCTTGCGTCGCTATCCCAACGGCGAGGAACGCTGCATCGCCTGCAAGCTGTGCGAGGCGGTCTGTCCGGCGTGTGCGATTACCATCGAGTCCGAAGAGCGCGCCGATGGCACGCGGCGCACCACGCGCTACGAGATCGACCTGTTCAAGTGTATTTACTGCGGTTTCTGCGAGGAATCGTGCCCCGTGGATTCCATCGTCGAGACGCGGAATTTCGAATTCCATTTCGAGAACCGCGGCGAGCACGTGATCACCAAGGAACAACTGCTTGCCGTCGGTGACAAGTACGAAAAACAGCTTGCCGCGGATCGCGCGGCGGAAGCGAAATACAGATAAGAACATGAACCGCGGTGGTTCAAGATAATTAAAATTATGGAATTCAAACAACTAATTTTCTACTTTTTCGGGACGGTGCTGGTGTTCGCCGCGGCGATGGTGATCACCGTGCGCAACCCGGTGAAGGCGGCGTTGTTCCTGGTGCTGACGTTCGTCAGCGCCGCCGGGCTGTGGCTGATGCTGCAGGCCGAGTTCCTCGCCATCGCGCTGGTGCTGGTGTACGTCGGCGCGGTGATGGTGCTGTTCCTGTTCGTGGTCATGATGCTCGACATCAACCTCGTGCGCCTGCGCGAAGGTTTTGGCGAATACCTCCCGATCGGCGGGCTGGTAGCGGTGCTGCTGGTGGCGGAAATGGTAATCATCATTGGCTCGGACCATTTCAGCCCGGCGCAGATGCCGGACCCCGGTGCGTTGCCCGCGGGCCACAGCAACACGCGCGAACTCGGGCGTCTGTTGTACACGGTCTACGCTTACCCGTTCGAAATCGCGGCGGCCATCCTGCTGACGGCCATCGTGGCGGCGATCGCGCTCACGCTGCGTGGCCGCAAGGACACCAAGTACCAGAATCCGTCGCAGCAGATCAATATTAATCCGCGCGAGCGGATGCGCGTGATAAAGATGCCGTCGGAAAAAAAGAGCTGAGCCGAGCGATGAAAGAAAAAATAAGGGGGGGGCGATGATACCGTTGGCGCATTACCTGATACTCGGGGCGATCCTGTTCTCCCTGAGCGTCGTCGGCATTTTTCTCAACCGCAAGAACCTCGTCATCCTGCTGATGGCGATCGAGCTCATGTTGCTGGCCGTCAATCTCAACTTCATTGCCTTCTCGCATTACCTCGGCGACACCGCGGGGCAGGTATTCGTGTTCTTCATCCTCACGGTGGCCGCGGCCGAATCGGCCATCGGCCTCGCCATTCTGGTGGTGGTGTTCCGCAACCGCCAATCCATCAACGTTGAAGACCTGAGCAGTCTCAAAGGCTAGGCCATGTCCGGATTCGACATCGACTTCAAGCTGATCTACCTCGCGATTCCGCTGTCCTGTCTCGCGGGCTCGGTATTGGCCGGCCTGCTCGGCTGGAAAATCGGGCGCGTCGGCGCGCACACGGTAACGATCCTCGGTGTCGCCGTGGCGTTCGCGCTCTCGGCTTTCGTGGTTTTGCCGGACGTGCTTGCGGGCAATGTTTTTAACGGCCCGATCTACACCTGGGGCGTCTCCGGCGGCATTCCGCTCGAGGTCGGATTCCTGATCGACCCGCTGTCGGCGCTGATGATGGTCGTCGTCACATTCGTCTCGCTCATGGTGCACATCTACACCATCGGCTACATGCACGACGATCCCGGTTACCAGCGGTTTTTCAGCTATATCGCGCTGTTCACCTTCTCGATGCTGATGCTGGTGATGTCGAACAATTTCCTGCAGCTGTTCTTCGGCTGGGAGGCGGTGGGACTGATGTCCTACCTGCTCATCGGCTTCTGGTTCACGCGTCCCACGGCGACCTACGCCCAGCTCAAGGCCTTCCTCGTCAATCGCGTGGGCGATTTCGGTTTCCTGCTCGGCATCGCGGCGATCTACATGACCTTCGGCACCCTCGACTACGGCGCGGTGTTTTCCATCGCCCCGCAGATGGCGGCCAAGACCCTCCAGGTGTTCCCGGGCGTGGACTGGAATCTCCTGACGCTCACCTGCATCCTGCTTTTCGTCGGCGCCATGGGAAAATCGGCGCAAGTGCCGTTGCATGTGTGGCTGCCCGACTCGATGGAAGGCCCGACACCGATTTCGGCGTTGATTCACGCGGCCACCATGGTGACTGCCGGCATTTTCATGGTGGCGCGCATGTCGCCGCTGTTTGAGCTGTCCGAGACGGCGTTGTCGGTGGTGCTGGTGATCGGCGCGCTGACGGCGTTTCTCATGGGGCTCGTCGGCATCGTGCAGAACGACATCAAACGCGTGATCGCCTACTCGACGCTCTCCCAGCTCGGCTACATGATGGTCGCGCTCGGCGCTTCGGCCTATAGCGTCGGAATTTTCCATCTGATGACACACGCCTTCTTCAAGGCATTGTTATTTCTTGCTGCGGGTTCGGTGATTATCGCCCTGCATCACGAGCAGGACATGCGCAAGATGGGCGGCCTGCGCCGGCGCATGCCAATTACCTTCTTCACCGTCTGGGTGGGCTCGCTCGCGCTCGCCGGCATTCCTCCTTTCGCCGGTTTTTTCTCCAAGGATTTGATCATCGAGGCGGTGCACACTTCGCATCTTCCCGGCAGCGGCTTTGCCTACGCCGCGGTACTGGCCGGTGTGTTCGTGACGGCGTTTTACTCGTTCCGCCTGCTGTTCATGACGTTTTACGGCAAGCCGCGCATGGACGAGCACACCTACAAGCATGTGAAGGAATCGCCCTGGGTGGTGACCGTGCCACTGGTGCTGCTGGCGGTGCCCTCGCTGCTGGCCGGTTTCATGACCATCGACCCGCTGATTTTTGGCGGCTACTTCGCAGATTCCATCAAAGTCCTGCCCGCGCACGACGTCATCCGGGAGATTGGCGAGCATTACCAGGGTGTCGCCCCTTTCATCGCCCACGGACTGCAATCCGCACCGTTCCTGCTCGCGGTCGCGGGTATCGGCCTCGCGTGGTTCATGTACATCCGTTATCCATTCCTGCCCGGTCAGATTCGTGAAAAGGCCGGCGCAATCTACACGTTGTTACTGCGCAAGTATTTCGTGGACGAATTCAACGAGTTCGTGTTCGCCGGCGGTGCGCGCGCTATCGGGCGTCTGCTGTGGAAGGTTGGTGATGTGAGGCTGATCGACGGGCTGGCGGTGAACGGTACCGCGCGCGCGATCGGCTGGGTGTCCTCGGTCATCCGCCACATCCAGACGGGTTATGTGTATCACTATGCGTTTGCCATGATCCTGGGGCTGTTTTTGCTCATCACCTTCTTCCTGCACCGCTGAGCCATGCTAGCCGAACATCTTCTGAGCTTTGTCATCTTCCTGCCGATTCTCGGCGGGGTGGCGGTGCTCGCTACCGGCAGTGACCGCAATGCCGACTACGCGCGACAGCTGAGCCTCGCGGTAGCCGTCCTGACCTTCCTCGCGACGCTGCCGCTTTATACCGGCTTCCATACCGGTACTGCCGCGATGCAGTTCGTCGAGGACCACGCCTGGATCGATGCTTTCCGGGTCCGCTATCGTCTGGGCATCGACGGCATTTCATTATTACTCATCCTGCTCACGAGCTTCAGCACCGTGCTCGTCATTATCTCCGCCTGGAAATCGATCGATAAAAAAGTTGCGCAATACCACGCCTCATTCCTCGTCATGGAAGGGCTCATGATCGGCGTTTTCAGCGCGCTCGACGGTATCCTGTTCTACGTTTTCTGGGAGGCCATGCTGGTGCCGATGTTCCTCATCATCGGCCTGTGGGGCGGGCAGAACCGCGTTTACGCCACCATCAAGTTCTTCCTTTATACCTTCCTCGGCTCGGTGCTGATGCTGGTGGCCATGATTTACCTTTATTTCAAGGCCGGCAGTTTCGATATCCTGGCGTGGCATGAACTGAAGCTTGGACTGCATGCGCAAATCCTGATTTTCCTGGCGTTCCTGGCCGCGTTCGCGGTCAAGGTGCCGATGTGGCCAGTGCACACCTGGCTGCCGGACGCGCATGTTGAGGCGCCCACGGGCGGGTCGGTGATCCTGGCGGCGATCATGCTGAAGATGGGCGCTTACGGTTTCCTGCGTTTCTCGCTGCCGATCCTGCCGGACGCTTCGCATCAGCTGGCATGGCTCATGATCGCGCTGTCGCTGATCGCGGTGGTTTACATCGGCCTCGTGGCATTGGTGCAGGAGGACATGAAGAAGCTGATCGCGTACTCCTCGATCGCCCACATGGGTTTCGTGACGTTGGGATTCTTCATATTCAACACCCAGGGCCTCGAAGGCGGCATTGCGCAGATGATTTCGCACGGTTTCGTCTCCGGCGCATTGTTTCTGTGCGTCGGCGTCATGTATGACCGCCTGCACTCGCGCATGATCAAGGACTACGGCGGGGTGGCCAACCGTATGCCGGTGTTCGCCTCCTTCATGATGCTGTTTGCCATGGCCAACGCCGGCCTGCCCGGCACGTCCGGTTTCGTGGGCGAATTCCTGGTAATCCTGGGCGCGTTCCAGGTGAATATCTGGTATGCCTTCGCCGCCGCGACCACGCTCGTGTTCGGCGCCGCGTATACGCTGTGGATGTACAAACGCGTGCTGTTCGGCGAGGTCGGCAATGCCAAGGTCGCGGATCTGACGGATGCGACGCCGCGCGAAATCATATTTCTCACGCTGCTCGCTGTCGCGGTGCTGGCGATGGGATTGTGGCCGTATCCGTTCCTCGACGTGATGCACGCGTCGGTGAACCACCTGCTGCAACAGGCGATGACATCGAAACTCTAGGACCGAACGCATGAAATTCGTTATCCCCGAAATCTTGCCCGCGGCGCCCGAGATCTTCGTGTTCTCGATGGCCTGCGCGATCCTGGTTCTCGACCTGTTCCTGTCGGACCGTCTGCGCGTGGTTTCCTACTGGCTGGCGCAGGCGACGCTGGCCGGCGCGGTCCTGCTGACGCTCAAGGTCATGACGGCGGCACCGGTGTTCACCTTCAACGGCATGTTCGTCGCCGACCGACTCGCGGATTTTCTCAAGCTCGGTACCTACGGTATTACCTTCTTCGTTTTTGCATATTCGCGCGACTACCTGCGCGACCGCCGCATGTTCCGGGGGGAATATTTCGTGCTGGGTCTCCTGGGCGTGGTGGGCATGATGATCATGGCCTCGGCGAGTCATTTCCTGACGTTGTATCTGGGGCTGGAACTGCTGTCGCTGTCGCTCTATGCCATGATCGCCTTTCAGCGCGACTCGTCCGTGGCGACCGAGGCGGCGATGAAATATTTCGTCCTCGGCGCGATCGCATCGGGCATGCTGCTCTACGGCATGTCCATGCTCTACGGCGTCACCGGCAGTCTCGATATTCCGACGGTTTCACGCGCCATCGGCAAGATGTCGCCGGACAATATCATCCTGATTTTCGGCCTGGTGTTTGTCATATCCGGCTTGGCCTTCAAGATGGGTGCGGTGCCGTTCCACATGTGGGTGCCGGACGTGTATCACGGCGCTCCGACGGCGGTGGCGCTTTATGTCGGCACGGCACCGAAGCTTGCGGGGTTCGCGCTGTTCCTGCGGCTCCTGGTCGGCGGACTCGAGCCGCTCGCCGGTTCCTGGCAGGCAATGCTGATTATCATTGCGCTTCTGTCCATGGCGGTCGGCAACGTCGTCGCCATCGCCCAGGACAATATCAAGCGCATGCTGGCGTATTCATCGATCTCGCACATGGGTTTCTTTCTGCTCGGTATCCTGAGCGCCGGCCCTAACGGCTACGGTTCGTCGCTGTTTTACATTCTCGTTTACGCGATCATGAGCGCCGGCTCTTTCGGCATGATCATCCTGTTGTCGCGCGCGGGATTCGAGGCGGAGCGGCTCGAGGACTTCAAGGGACTCAATCAGCGCAGCCCATGGCACGCGTTCCTCATGATGCTGCTCATGCTGTCCATGGCTGGCGTGCCGCCGACCGCGGGTTTCTACGCGAAGCTGCTCGTAATCCAGTCGGTCATTCAGGCGGACATGATATGGCTCGCGGTCGCCTCGGTGCTGCTGGCCGTCATAGGAGCTTATTACTATCTGCGCGTGATCAAGCTCATGTATTTCGACGACGCCACCGAGCGTGCCCCGATCCGCGCCGGCTGGGACGTGCAAGCACTGATGGGTTTCAATGCATTGCTGTTGATCGGTGTGTTGCCGTGGGTGGGCGTGATCATGGAACTGTGCCGGCAGGCGATCAAAAACTTATCCTGAATTGTCAAAATGTACTAATTCATGCGTTCCTGAATAATTTTAATTGATATCACGATTTCAGGAGCTTGATCGAAACCACATGCGCAGCCATCATTGGGTAACCCTGACTCT
>DATICK010000145.1:0-6482 GCA_035456865.1 Sulfuricaulis sp. | reverse complement strand
AAACCGCTGCCATCTGGTAGCTTGTGTTTCCGTTCTGCAGCAGTACCCAACTCCTGCTAAACGGGATGAAATGACAAAATTCGTTTTTGTGACTGGCGGTGTGGTGTCCTCTCTGGGCAAAGGAATCGCCTCCGCCTCGCTAGGTACCCTCCTCGAAGCGCGCGGCCTCAAGGTCACTCTTCTCAAGCTGGATCCCTATATTAACGTCGATCCGGGCACCATGAGCCCGTATCAGCACGGCGAAGTGTACGTCACGCAAGACGGCGCCGAGACCGATCTCGATCTCGGGCACTACGAGCGTTTCGTGCGCACTACAATGACAAAGCGCAACAATTTCACCACCGGAAAGATATATGAGAACGTCATCCGCAAGGAACGGCGCGGAGATTATCTGGGCGCGACCGTGCAGGTTATCCCCCATATCACGGACGAGATCAAACGCTGCATCCAACAGGGTGCGAGCGACGCCGACGTGGCCCTGGTCGAGATCGGCGGCACGGTCGGCGACATCGAATCGCAACCGTTCCTAGAGGCGATCCGCCAGATGGGCGCGGAGCAGGGGCCGAGTAATGTCGTGTATCTGCACCTGACCCTGGTGCCGTACATCGCGGCGGCGGGCGAACTCAAAACCAAGCCCACCCAGCACTCGGTCAAGGAACTGCTGTCGCTTGGCATCCAGCCGGACATTCTGCTGTGCCGGGCGGAACGCCCCTTGCCGGAGGACGAACGCCGCAAGATCGCTCTGTTCACCAATGTCCCCACGCGCGCCGTCATTTCCGCTATCGACGTGGACAATATCTACAAGATTCCGCGACTGCTGCACGAGCAGGGTCTGGACGAGATCGTGGTGGAGAAGCTGCATCTCAATGCGCGCAAGGCCAATCTCGCCGAATGGGACAAGGTAGTGCACGCCATGGAACATGCCACCGACACGATTACGGTCGCCATGGTCGGCAAATATGTGCATCTCACCGAATCCTACAAGTCGCTGTCGGAGGCGCTCAAGCACGCCGGCCTGCATACGCTCACGCGCGTCAATATCCGTTACGTGGATTCCGAGCAGATTGAAACTCAAGGCACGGCCCAGCTCGAGGACGTGGACGCAATCCTGGTGCCGGGCGGTTTCGGCGAGCGCGGGATCGAAGGCAAGATCAAGGCCGCCCACTATGCGCGCACCAAAGGTATTCCCTATCTCGGCATTTGCCTCGGCATGCAGGTCGCCGTGATCGAGTATGCGCGAAACGTCGCTGGTCTCAAGGGCGCCCATAGCACCGAATTCAATCCCAAAACACCGCACCCGGTGATCGCCATGATCACCGAGTGGACCACCTCGGAAGGCGGCAAGGAAAAACGCAACGCCGGCGGCGATCTCGGCGGCACGATGCGTCTGGGTGGTCAGGAATGCAAGCTGATGCCAGGGACGCATGTGCGCGGACTGTACGGCAAAGATTCCATCGTCGAGCGTCATCGCCACCGCTACGAATTCAACAACCAGTATCGTGAGAGTCTGCCGGAGAAGGGCCTGGTGGTTGCCGGAACATCCGTGGACGGCACGCTGGTCGAAATTATCGAACTGGCGGATCATCCCTGGTTCGTCGGCGTGCAGTTCCATCCGGAATTCACCTCCACGCCGCGTGACGGCCATCCGTTGTTCACCGGTTACGTGCAGGCCGCGCGGGCACGCCATGCCCAGGCGGTTCCGCGGCCGCAGGCGGCCACCACATGAAACTATGCGGTTTCGAGGCCGGGCTCGACCGGCCGTTTTTCCTCATTGCCGGGCCGTGCGTGATTGAATCCGAAGCGCTGGCCCTGGACACGGCCGGCCAGCTCAAGGAAATCACCCGGAGCCTCGGCATTCCGTTTATTTACAAATCGTCCTACGACAAGGCCAATCGCAGTTCGTCAAAGTCGTATCGCGGTCTCGGCATGGAGCAGGGGCTGGCGATTCTGGCCAAGGTACGGAAACAGGTCGGTGTGCCGGTCCTGACCGACGTGCATGAGGCCGAAGACATCGACGCCGTCGCCGCAGTCGTGGACGTGCTTCAAACGCCGGCCTTCCTCTGCCGGCAGACGGATTTCATCCGCGCCGTGGTCGCGGCCGGCAAGCCGGTGAACATCAAGAAGGGGCAGTTCCTCTCGCCGCACGACATGAAGAACGTCGTGGACAAGGCAGTCGAGGCCGGCGGCAAGGATCGCATCATGGTGTGCGAGCGCGGCGTGTCTTTCGGTTACAATAACCTGGTGTCGGACATGCGTTCGCTCGCGATCATGCGCGAGACCGGATGTCCGGTGGTATTCGATGCCACGCATTCGGTGCAACTACCCGGCGGACAGGGCACTAAGAGCGGCGGTCAGCGTGAATTTGTGCCGGTGCTGGCGCGCGCCGCGGTCGCGACCGGCGTCGCGGGTTTGTTCATGGAAACTCATCCAGACCCGGATAAGGCGCTCTCCGACGGACCGAATGCCTGGCCGCTCGGACGCATGCGGGATCTGTTGCAGACCCTCAAGGAATTGGATAGTTGTGTAAAGAAGCAAGGTTTTGCCGAAATGGCTTTGACTTTGAAATAAATTTCACCGCAAAGATCGTGGAGTACGCGGAGAAAATTGAAATTGCACGGGATTAAGGAAGGTCTCTTTCATCCCGTGAAATCCTGTTAATTCTGTCTATTCACCCCTTTTTTTCTATCAAATAAAAACATGACGAAGATCGTTGATGTACATGCTCGCGAAATTCTGGACTCGCGCGGAAATCCCACTGTAGAAGCGGATGTCACTTTGAAATCGGGTGTTGTCGCTCGTGCCGCCGTGCCCTCCGGCGCGTCCACGGGCAGCCGTGAGGCCATCGAGCTGCGCGACGGCGACGCCCGGCGTTATGGCGGCAAGGGCGTGAAAAAGGCCTGCGCCAACGTCAATGGCGAAATACGTGAGGCGCTGCTCGGCAAGGAGGCGAACGATCAGGCGGCCATCGATCGCACCATGATCGATCTCGACGGTACGAAAAACAAATCCCGTCTCGGGGCCAATGCAATGTTGGCAGCGTCGCTCGCGTGTGTGCGTGCGGCGGCGACTGAAGCCAGGCAGCCGCTCTACCGTTATCTCAACGGTTTGGCGGGAGGTGTGCCGATGCAGCTGCCGGTGCCGATGATGAACATCATCAATGGCGGTGCGCATGCCGATAACAACATCGATTTTCAGGAATTCATGATCCTGCCGGTGGGCGCCGCGACATTTGCCGAGGCGCTGCGCTGCGGCGCCGAGGTGTTTCACGCCCTGAAGAAAGTATTGCGCGGCATGAAGCTCAACACCACCGTGGGCGACGAGGGTGGGTTTGCCCCGGATCTCCAATCCAATGAAGCGGCGTTGCAAGTGATCCTTCAAGGCATCGAGAAGGCCGGGTATAAAACGGGCGTCGACGTGTGTCTCGGCATCGACGTGGCCAGTTCCGAATTCATCAAAAACGGGAAATACGAGCTCGAGTCGGAACATGCCAGCCTGACCGCGGAACAATTCATCGACAAAATGGCGGACTGGGTCGCCCGGTATCCAATCATTACCATCGAGGACGGTTGCGGTGAGAGTGACTGGGCCGGGTGGGAACTGATGACGAAAAAACTTGGCAAAAAGATTCAAATCGTGGGCGATGACGTGTTCGTCACCAACACGTCGATTTTCCAGGAAGGCATCAAGCGGGGTGTCGCGAATTCCATTCTCATCAAGGTCAATCAGATCGGCACGCTGAGCGAGACTCTGGCGGCCATCGCCATGGCACGTCAGGCCCGTTACACGACCGTCATCTCGCACCGCTCGGGCGAGACCGAGGACACGTTTATCGCCGATCTGGCGGTCGCCACCGGCAGCGGGCAGATCAAGACCGGCTCACTGTCGCGCTCCGACCGCGTGGCCAAATACAACCGGCTGCTGGTTATCGAGGAAGAGCTGGGTTCCGCGGCTCTCTATCCCGGACGCCGCACCTTTCCCATGCTGGGCCAGTAGTAGCGTGCGTCATGCGCACGATAAGATTTTCCACGTGCACAGTGCGCGCTACGAGTCACGTGGCGATGAACTAGAATGAAGTTTGTGAAAATCGCCACCTATGTCCTGTTAGTGATTCTGGTGCTGCTGCAATACCCGCTGTGGTTCGGCAGCGGCGGCGTCATCGCTGTCTGGCGACTCGACCGTGAAATCGCGGCGCAGGAACAGGAAAATGCCAGCCTGAAGGATCGCAATCAGGCGCTCGAGGCCGACGTGAACGATCTCAAGCAGGGGCTTGCGGCGATCGAAGAACGCGCCCGGACTGAACTCGGGATGGTGAAGAAGGGTGAAGTTTTCTTTCAGGTGATCGAACAGCCGCGCGACAAGGCGCCGCCGGCGGATAAAAAACCGAAACCTTAAATCACGGATACAGCAGAAACGGCCGGGTCGCTTTTCTGGCCAGTCTTTCGCCCAGGGTCTTGAGACTGGGCCGCCCGCTGACTTGAAACACCCGCCGGCTCAGCACCAGCAGGTCGATGGAAGGCTTGCTGGCGAGTTGCAGCACCACCTCCGCCGGATCGCCCGATTCCACGGAAAACATTGTCGCCGGCATGCCATTGACGGTGGTTTCAAATTGCTTCCGCGCCGCCTCGGCCTGCTGCTCCTGCTCTTCCCTGATGTAGTCGAGAAATCCCTGACGCGCGCCCTTGGAAGACTGCCAGTCGTTACCGATGAAGTCCGGCCACTGGCTGTCGATGACAAAAACGCCCGTCAGATCGGCATGACTCTGACGGGCGATATTGGCAGCTTGGTTCAGGGCCTCTTGCGAGGCCGATGAACCGTCGATTGCTACGACTATATGTGTCACCGTTAACTGTCGGTTCGGCTATTTTGTCGCGGGGGCCGCCGGCGCCGCCGGGGCGGGTGCTGGCGAGGCTGGGGCCGCCGGAGCCGTCACTGCCGGAGCAGCAGCTGGCGCTGGGGCGGGCGGAGCCGGTGACTTGCCCATGGTCACTATTAAAATGTAGGCGATGACTATCGTGGCAACGACAATCGCGCCGATGTCCTCGGCGCGGTCATCCTTGAACAAGGTCATTTTGCCTTTTTCGCCGGCGGCGCCAAGGGTTTCACTACCAGGTTTTTGAGCCATGAATAATTTCCTCCGTTAGCGCGTCAGATAGCGACCAGATAGTCCTTGATCATCAGAACCACGATGAGGGCAAGGACATATTTGGTGACGCCGACAATGAGACCGACTTTCAGCGGTGAACCGCCCGCCTGTCCGATTTCCTTGAAGTCGATATAACCACCTAGACCCACCAGGCCGAAGCCAAAGATCCAGGTCATCCACAGTCGCAGCATCTTGATGGTTTCGGATGGCGGCAGGCCGCATTGCAGGAACATCTTCTCCGCTTCCGAAATGCCCGTCGGGCATTTCATGCCCACCGAACCGAAGGCACCGAGGCTGGTCAGCAACACCATCGCGGCAAAACCGATGACGAACACCGGGAATTTTTCCACCAGCAACGTGCCCAGACCCTTGCGTTCGACCTTGGCTTCCTTCGCTTCCTTGCCGGCCCAGTACCACACGGTCACGATGAACACGGCAAACGGGATGGAAATGACGCGCATGATGTTCCAGATTTCCGCGACCGATACCGCGGAGCCCGGTTCCACCTTGGGGTTGAACGCCAGTGCCGCCGCCAGTACCTGGCCCGAGTTGAGAATGCCCGTTCCGATCCAGGCGCCATATTGCAGGTCGGTAAGACCCAGGGCATGGCCGATAAACGGACTGATGAACATGGTCAGGATGCCGAAGCCCAGAATGGTGGCGATGGCGTAGGCGACATGCGCCGCTTTTGCTTCCACGGCGGGCGAGGTGGCCACCGCCGCGCTGACGCCGCAGATGCTGAGAGCATTTGCCATCACGCCGGTCATGGAGCGGTCAAGGCCCATGACCTTGCCGAGCCACAGCACCATCACGATGCTCAGAAGCACGAAACCGCCAATGAGGAAAATGGCGAAGGCACCCAGTTGCACGATGGCCTGGACGGTGTAGAGAGAACCCAGCATGATGATGCCGGTCTTGATCATGAGACGGGATAGTTTGAAACCATCGCTGAAAATCGCCGGCATGGTCCCGCCAAAAAGAACGTTGCGATAGAGAAGACCGGCCAGAATGCCGAGCAGGATGTAATTCAGGTGGAAAGTCTTAATCAGCCATCCCTTGTCACCAAAGACCACAACGCTGCTCATCCATGGTTCAATCCAATTGCGGATTACCACCATCGTGATGACGATTAATGCCAGGCCTGGAATAGCGCTCGGCAATTTTCGAAAAAAACCTGTATCACTCATAGTTGTTCCTCCGTAAGAACGCTCTTTGTGTTGATACTCCGGTTTACTTCTGACGTCAGTCGGGTAAGAAATGCAATGCGAGGGTCGGGTGTCATGCCATCCGTTTTCTCTCCTTGGATCACTTGGTTTCTGCTTATAGTTATAGACTATTT
>DATICK010000144.1:0-5183 GCA_035456865.1 Sulfuricaulis sp. | reverse complement strand
TTGTGATTCACTTCGGTATAACCGTTGACCAGCGCGGCCACCGATTCAAGCCGTTCCGGCGGCACCGCCATCGCCGCGAGCGTGCTCACGCCTACCGTGTTCGGCCGCACCACGGCACCGACGCGGCTGACGGCCCCGGCGCTTTTAAGCGCCTCCAGTCGCACGAGCACCTCCACTTCCGTCACGCCCAGATCGCGCGCAATGTCGGCATACGGCGTCGGCGACAGCGGAAAATCCTGCTGAAAATCGTTCAGCAGGCGCCGGTCGAGTTCGGTCAGTTCCGGCTTCATTGCCCGATCCTGTGCGCGCGCGAAGTAAAGAAAATCCCGCTCGGTTTGTCCGCGGGCAGCGATGTGACGCGCCCGAAGGTTTCGGTATCGTACACGTCCACCCGGTCCTCATCTCGCACCGACAACCAGACCTGCTCGCCGCGCGGCGTGAATTCCATGTGCAATACCGCCTTGCCGGGCTTAAGCGTGCGGATGATCTTGAGCGACAGCGTGTCGATGACCTGCACCGTGTCGTTGTCCGGGGGCGCGAAGTTCACCCACAGCTGGCGCCCGTCCGGACGCGCGATCACGAACACCGGCTGGCCGGCGACAGCGACGCGGCCGGCTTCCGTCCAGTTCTTCTGGTCGATCACCAGCACCTCGTGCCGCCCGACCGCCGGCACATAGGCGATGTCGTTCGCCTGCGCCCAGTAGTCCATGTGCGGCATCTTGAATACCGGCAAGGGCTGCTGCCCGCGGCCGTAACCGTCGAGAACACGGCGCACACCCTTTTCCGTCTGCCACAAATCGAGCAGCGCCAGCCCATCTTCGCCAAAAAGACCGGCAATGTAATAACGCCCGTCGGGCGTCACCGTGCCGTCGTACGGCTGTTTGCCGACATGGGGAAATTTCTGCACCTGCGGTTGACGCGGGTTACGCATATCCGCCACCCAGATCTCGCCGGCGTCCCACAGGGAAAACACGAAACGGTCGCCCGGCGCATCCACCAGTCCCACCACCTTGGAACGGCGCTGACTGTCACCCGAACCCGCAGGAATGTCGGCGAGCAGATCGAGCGTGTCGGCGGCAAATACCTTCACGCCGCCCGGTTCGTAATTGGAAACCGCGATCAGGCGGCCGTCCTGCGAGATCGCGCCGCCGATGGCGTTGCCAGCCTGCACGATGCGCTTGTCGATGCGCCCGCGCAGCAAATCGACCTTGGTCAGCCCGCCATCGCGCCCGAAGACGTAGACATAACGCGCATCGCGCGAGTACACCGCCGAGGCATGCGACAGGTCGCCCAGGCCCGGAACCTGCGCCAAACGCGTGTGGTGGGTAGTTTCAACCACCTGCACGCTGCCGGTTGCACGCTCGACGACAATGCCCAGATCGCCCGTGCCGCGCGGCGAGGCGCACGCCGAAACCAGCGCGGCGCCGATGAGACTCAGGAAAATCTTGAGGGAGAAATGGCAGAGTTCAGTGCGCATCGGTTTTGCCCTCGAGCAGTACCTGCACCAGCCAGTCTGCTTCTTGCTCGTTCAGGAAACTCTTCCACGGCGGCATCGGCGTGCCCGGCCGGCCGTGAAGAATCACTTCGCGCAACATGAAGGCGGGCTTGCCGGCCAGCGCCTCCTGTGTCAGCGCAGGGCCGAGACCGCCCTTGCGCGTCAGTCCGTGGCACGAACCGCAGTCCTGGTTAAGAAGATGCATCAGCTCGGTTTGCCTCGCGGCGGGGATATCGGCGCAAGCCGCAGACGTCCACAACGCGCTAAGCGCTGCGAGGGTGATGCCGGTCTTATGCCTGGGCCTGCGCATGCGAACCTGCTATCCCGTAAAAAAACGGGGCGGGATGGCTCCCGCCCCTTGCTGCCTTTAAAACTAGTAGACGTCGTGCTGCGTGTTATAGACGTTGAACTTGCCCGTCGGCGTGATCAGGCGCTTGTCCTTGATCACCGCCTTGAGCTTGCGTGTCTTGTCGTCGAGTACCACGATGGCCGACTCCTGGGTCTTGCCGTTCCACACCGAGAACCAGACCTCGTCGCCGGCCTTGTTGTACTCCGGCTGCACGACGCGCTTTGGGCCTTCTCCGATATTGGCCATCTCCGCGATCTTCACGATCTGCGGCGGTTTGTCGATGTTGGGGATGTCGAACACCGCCACCGACTGACTGATTTCCGCGTTCGGATTGAGCGCCGTGTCGACCCACAGGTTCTTCGACTTCGGGTGTGTCTTGATGAACAGCGACCCGCCGCCCTGGCCTTTGAGCGTGCGCACCACTTTCCAGGCGTTCTGCGAGTGCTTCGCCGGGTCGGTGCCAATCAGCGCGATGCCATCGTCGCCGAGATCACCCGTGGCCCACACCGGCCCGAATTTCGGATCGACGAAGTTCGCGCCGCGGCCGGGATGCGGAATCTTGCCCACGTCCACGAGCTTCACGAGCTTGTCTTCCTTGGCGTCGACCACCGCGATCTTGTTCGACTGGTTGGCCGCGATCATGAAATAACGCTTGGTGGAATCCCAGCCACCGTCATGCAGGAAGCGCGCAGTCGCGATGTCGGTCACCTTGAGGTCATTCAGGTTCGAGTAATTGACCATCAGGGTGTGGCCGGTCTCCTTCACGTTGACCGCGAACTCCGGATGGAAATGCGAGGCCACGATCGAGGCCACGCGCGGCTCGGGATGATATTCCTGCGTGTCCACCGTGAAGCCGCGGGTGGCGACGATCTTGAGCGGCTCGAGCGTGTCGCCCTTCATGATCGTATACTGCGGCGGCCAGTAGGACCCGGCGATCGCGTACTTGTCCTCGTAGCCCTTGTACTTGGAGGTGTCGACCGAACGGGCCTCAAGGCCGACCTTGATCACAGCGACGTTGGCGGGCTGCGTCATCCACAGGTCGATCAGGTTGATCTGCGCATCACGGCCGATCACGTACAGGTAGCGGCCCGAGGCGGACATGCGCGAGATGTGCACCGCGTAGCCGGTGTCGATCACGCTGACGATCTTCTTGCTGTCACCGTCGATGAGCGCAATCTGTCCCGCATCGCGCAGCGTCACCGAGAACAGATTTTCGAGATTGAGGTTATTCATCTTCTTTTTCGGGCGATCCGCGGGAGGCACCAGCAGTTTCCACGTCGCCTTCATTTCCTTCATGCCGAACTCGGGCGGTGTCGGCGGTTCGTGCTGCAGGAACTTCGCCATGATTTCCACATCCTGGTCGGACAGGACGCCGGAGGTGCCCCAATTCGGCATGCCGGCGGGCGAACCGTAGTTGATGAACACCTTGAGATAATCGGTACCCTTACCGAGGGTGATGTCCGGTGTCAGCGGCTTGCCGGTGGCACCCTTGCGCAGCACGCCGTGACAGCCGGCGCAGCGCTCGAAGTAGATCTGCTTTGCCCGGTCGAATTCGGCGGCGGTGAGTGGCGGTGCCTTGGGCGTTACCACTGTCTCCGCTTCACCGGGCTTGATCGGCACCGGCGCGCCCTTGTAGCGCATTTCCGTCTCCGGCGTTCCCGGATGGCCGGAAGGTTTTTCCTCCGCCCCCACGGCGGTAAAAGATAGCGCGGTCGCTGCTAACAGACCGGCGGCAAGTGCTGCGTGCTTGTATTTCATGTCGGGCTCCTCCCGCGTCAGATTAAAAAAAGCGTCGAATTAAAACCATGTGTGGCGACACTGTAAAAGTGAGCCAAGGCTTGCTCCTTGACGTGGGTCAAGAGAAACCATGGGAAAAGTGCTTGTTAGACCTATTACAACAATACGAATAAATTCGGCTGGTACGGCCGCCGGTGAAATACCGCTCGCAGCGGTTCATTTCGGCTCCCGGCCCGGACAAGCATCGCAGCCCGCTTGACCCTGGTCAAACAGCCCGGAGGGCCCGACGACCTGCTCCATGCCACGCACCATTTCACGGGCACGGCCGCTTCGCTCTCGGCGTTTGCGCCGCTCGACTTCCGGCGGACATTTCTGGTCATTCCAGTAGGTCACCTGGCAGTCGAGACAATAGTGGCATTCATTGGCATTGATCTCGCCGTTCTTGCGGATCGCCTGCACCTCGCACTCGACGGCGCAAACCTGACACGGACGACCGCACTCGCGATGCCGCCGCAACCAGTCGAAGATGCGGAACTTGCCCGGGATGGTGAGCGCCGCGCCCAGCGGGCAGAGATACTTGCAGTAGAACTTGCGATTGATGGCGGACACCAGAATCAGTCCGGCGGCAAACACCACGTAACCCCACTCGCGCTGAAAGCGCATGGTGATGGCGGTCTTGAACGGTTCGATCTCGGCCAACCGCTCGGCCTGCGCCAGCGATTGCAGCGAAACGCCGAACAGGCCCAGCAGAATAATATATTTCAGCGCCCATAGCCGTTCGTGCACCATCTCGGAGAACTCGAATTGCTTCACGCCGAGGCGGCGCGCCAGTTGCTGCGTCAGTTCCTGCAAGGCGCCGAACGGGCACAACCAGCCGCAATATATCCCGCGCCCCCACAGCAGCAGGGTCACCGCCACGAACGACCACAGAATGAACATCATCGGATCGATGAGAAAACCTTCCCACTGGAAATTATGCATCGCCGCCTGCGCGAAAGTGAGCACGTTGATGACGGAAAGCTGCGCGAGCGAATACCAGCCGATAAAAACGACGGTGAATATCAAATAACCATCGCGCACGTAAACCAGCAGACGCGGTCGCTTCGCGAGCCAGTCCTGAAACACGAGCACCAGCGTCAGAAATATCAGGCCGGCCACCATTACCGCGATCTGGAAGGTGCTTTTGCGCCAGACGCCTTTCCAGATGGGCTCGTCTTGAATGGAAACTGTTATATTTTTTTTCGCTGCCGCCGGGGAGACTGAAGACAATGCCTTGGCGTGAGTTACCGCGGCGGGCGGCACGGATTTGCCGGAGGCGGACGCCGGCGCATTGTCAGCCACCGGTTTCTCTTTCCCGGAGGCCGTCGTCGCCTCGACAGCGGTCGGCGCAGACGGTGGCGGAGGCGGAGGCGGAGGCGAGAGACCGCGGGATTCGGCCACGCGGCGCACGGAACGCATCAGGGTCGCGTTCTCGACCATGACGGTGATGGTGGCGCCGGAGATGGTGTCGATGGCGACATCGCCCTCGGCGCCGGCCCCGATAACCACGCGGTCGAACACGGACTTATCCTTGTATTGCGACACGAAGCGATGCAAGCGCTC
>DATICK010000143.1:0-10708 GCA_035456865.1 Sulfuricaulis sp. | reverse complement strand
GAACGGCGTTTACGCATCGCCCTCGTGGGCATGCCCAACAGCGGCAAGAGCACGCTGTTCCAGGCGGTATCGAGCACGTCGATCCGCACCGGCGAGCTCGCCGGCACGCGCCGCGCCTACGGCGAATGCGCCGTCCAGATCGGCCTCGACGAGGCGCGCGTAATCGATCTCCCGAGCATCCACTCCCTGCACCACCTCGAACATGACGATCGCGTGACGTTGCAGTATCTGCTGTGGGGCGATGAGTTGCCGCCGGTGTCGGTGCACGAGCCGGGCGGTCCGCCGGCACCCTTCTCCCCGCCGGATGTCATCATCCAGGTGGTCGATGCCACGAGCCTGGAACGGCATCTGGAACTTACCCTGGAGCTGAGTCAGCTGGGCCGTCCCATTGTGATTGCCCTCAATATGATGGACGAGGCACGCAAGAAAGGTCTACATATCAGCAGCAACACCATGAGCAAACTGCTGGGCGTGCCGGTCGTGCCGACAGTGACATTGATGGGACACGGCATCTCGGAACTTTTCACAACGGCGGTCGAGGCGGTGCGCGCCAAGGCCTGCCCGCTCCCGCAACCGGCGAGCAAGCACATCTGCGAAAAACTCCAGCCCTTGAGCAAGGCCTTGAACATCCCCGAGATTCAAACCGCGTTCCGCGTTCCGCACCCGTTGCTGGTCATGCAGTTCGCGGCGGCGGATGGCTATTTTCTGCAGGAGATGCGGCAACATTTTCCCCGTCTGTTGCCGGACTTGCTGCGCTTGCGCGACGAAGCCGAACAGACGCTCCCGCGACCGCTCGCTGAGGAACTGCATGCCGACCGCCACCACCGCGCGGCGTCCTTGTACGAGGCGGTGACCCGCGTCGGCGCCCCGTACGAAGGCGGTGACTGGCGCTATTGGCTCGACGAATTATTTCTGCACCCGCAATGGGGTCTGCTCGGCAGCCTCGTGGTGTTCGCCGCGGTGTTATTCGTGGTCTTCGAAGTCAGCACCTGGCTCGACACCATGACTTCCGCCAAGCTGGTCACTCTGGCTTCAGGCTGGCAGCCGCTATCGACCGGCGGCGTCGTCGCCCGGGCCGTGCTGGACGGTCTGATCGGTCTCATTGGCATCGTCGTGCCATACATGATCCCGCTGGTGTTGCTGCTGGTGGCACTGGAAGAATCGGGCATCATGCACCGCATCGCCTTCGTCGTGGACCGCGGGTTTCATCATCTCGGGCTGCATGGCGGCGTCGCGGTCCCGTTTCTGCTGGGGCTCGGCTGCAATGTGCCGGCGATATCCGCCGCCGCCCTCGTCACCAAGGGCCGTGAGCGCGTCATCGCCTCGCTGTTGATCACTTTCGTTCCCTGCTCGGCTCGCTCCGCCATCATCCTCGCGCTGGCCGGGAAATATCTGGGTGGACTGGGCGTGTTCACGATCTTCATGCTGACCATGGTGGTGATCGCGCTGTTGGGGGGCCTGCTCGCGCGCCGCTTTCCCGACAGCGGTCCCGGACAGGTGCAGGAGATTCCCTCCTACGCACTGCCTGCCTGGGGCTTACTGATTTACAACACCTGGATGCGGACCAAAGACGTGTTGACGATCGTTACTCCCTTGCTGGTGGGCGGCAGCGTGGTGCTGGCGTTGCTCAATCACTTCGGCGCCGACGATCTCATCAACACCGTGTTCACGCCGGTGACCCACTGGTGGTTAGGCCTGCCGGTGGCGCTGGGCGTGCCAATCCTGTTTGGCATCCTGCGCAAGGAACTGTCGCTGCTGATGATTTATCAGGCTCTCGGCACCTTCGACATCGGTGCGCATCTGGATTGGGTGCAGATCATGACATTCCTGCTGTTCCTGACTTTCTACTTCCCGTGCGTATCGACATTTGCAGTAATGTTGAAAACCATCGGCCGCAAAGAGGCGTTGTTTTCGGTATCGCTGTCCGTGGGCGTGGCGCTGCTGGTCAGCGGGATTGTTCGGTTATTGCTGGAAGGGGCGCAATACCTTTCCGCCTGAAGTAATGGCTGGAGGCGCTGCTGGCTGGGATGAAACGACTGCTTCGGGAAAGCGTCGCCTGATAGTCAAGCCGCCGCGGAATATTCCTTTAGCGCCTTGGCATCGTACTCATAATAGCCGTCGGTGCGCGGACGCAGAATCTTCTGGCGCTTCAGCTCCGCCAGGATCCGGCTGACGCTCTCCGGTGTGATACCCAGTATTGCCGCGATGTCCCTGCCATTCAGCATCACCACTCTGGATTTGTGCGCATGATCTATTTCGCCGAGCCAGCAGATGAGCTGCACCACACGCTGCTTTACCGTGCCGGAAAGCAGCATCATGATGTAATCGTCCGCCTGAAACAGCGCGTTCGCCCAGCGTTCCATCAGCTTGCGGTAAAAGCGCGGCTTCTCCTCGCCTAATTGCCGCAACACCCCGATCGGAATCCGGCACGCCGTGACCGGTTGAAGGGCGATCGCCGTATGCCCGTAAGGACGTCCGAGGAGGCGCTCGAGCCCGATGGTATCCGCGGTTTTCATCAGGCGGATGATCCGCCCCTCGCCATCCGACTGATGACGCACCAGTTTCACCAGTCCATCACGGATAGTGTAGATGGCGTTGTCCTCGTAACCCTCCTCGTAGATAACCGCGCCTTCCGCATAGATGAACTCATCGATGGGCTCGTAGATGCCCTGGATGATCGTCTCGAGCTCTTTTTTTGACAGGTCGCTGAACAGAACCTCTTTGAAAATTTTACAGCTCCCGCAATCCGATCTGCCGAGCCATGTCGGTCTATCCTGGCAAATATTGAGAATTTTATGGTTCATCGCTCATTCTCCCGCTCGCTTTTTCACGGCCTTACTCTCAGGCTAAGGCGTACTAACCGAAACAGGCACACTGCTCGCGAGATTCCTCTTCTTAGGTTCGTGCTACGACACCAGAATTCCACATTTATATCATTGCGCCACGTCAATTCACCCCGCTCGCGGATCATTAGCCCATGAACAATAAGGTAAATAACTGCCAAAACCCTTGGGCTTCTGGCCCGGGCCCGAATTGGGTTCAGGTCGGCTTCGGCGGGGGGGGCGCAACCGCCCCGATTGCGCTGCTGAAGGGGATATTTCATGGTCCCAAAACGCTGCCACATCGGCGCAGGCACCGAACTGGCGCGTTTCAGGGTCCCATCCGGTTAAATAATGTGGTACACTACGTTTTCGGGTTTTCGACATAGCACGGTCGGCCCGGATTTTTCGGTAATTCCCAGAATGGCAGTACCCGTTAACCACTCGCGATTCAGCCGCAGGGACGCACATGACTCAAGAAACGACCGACGCAACTAAATCCCCGGCCATGATAGCCGCTTCACACCAGGCCAAGCTGCGCCCCTTTAAAGTAGCCAGCGTGGAGAAAACCGATGCGCCGGATGGCAGCGACGGACAGGACTGGTACCGCTACGTCCTCGACAGCGGCCGCTCCAAAATCGCCGGGCAGCGCCGCGGATCGCGCAAAGACGTGCTCGCGTACGCCGCACAATGTGCCGAACAACTCAATACCCGCGGACTGACCGGGCAATCCATCTGGAGTCCACGCGGCCGAAAACCGGCAGCCGCCACCAACGCCTCCAACGGCTGAGCGCCACAGAAAAACAGACCCCGCCACCTGGCGGGGTCTCTGTTTGTGCCACTCAATTTACCCGTCTTTCAACATTACTCGACTCAAAAAAAAAGACCCCGCCAGGTGGCGGGGTCTTTCGCTCAAATCTGCTTGCGCAGTAGTTTAAGTCTCAGGCAGGCTGAACGTTTGCCGCTGACGGACCCTTCGGACCCTGGGTCAGTTCAAACTTTACCTGCTGGCCTTCGGTCAGGGACTTGAAGCCCGAACCCTGGATGGCGGAGTGATGCACGAACACATCCTTGCTGCCGTCAGACGGGGTGATGAAGCCGAAGCCCTTGGCGTCGTTGAACCACTTTACTGTACCTGTATTCACGGAAATTCCTCTATTTTTTGGTTGAATTGCGATGGTATGCAGTTCATTCCTTGAAAGCTAACGCGGGGCTGGCTACCGAAAAAGCACGGAAGAGCTACCGTACTGACTACAAGAACTGTACTGCAACAGCGCCACTATACATGAATATGGCCTTCCCGCCAGTGCTATTTCGGATAACCCGTGGCAACTGGACGCCGTCGCGGGGCACACCTCACCACGCGCCATTGGCAGTCATCGACATTACCTCACGGCAATTGAATCTTTTAAAGATCAGGGAGTTAACCCGGGATCGGATCGGGAAAGAATTTTGCCAGATGAAATCATAATTCAATGACGTCGACCGCGCCACGCGTCGCGGACGCATTGCCATTATCAAGCTGGTGCGCTGGAAATGTTTTGTGATTTGAGAGAGCTGTCCTGAGATAGTTCGCACTTCAGCAAGCTCCTGCACCAACGGCTCGAAGCCCGCGGCGAGCCGATCGAACCGGGCTTGCCACGAACGAATTTATTCAGCGGCCCCCTAGACACTGATTTCCTCGCGTTGTTCCTCCACGTGCAGGATCGAGTTGAATCCCCCCGAAAAATTCTGTAACTGCTCGGGGTTCGATGGATCTTCCTGCCACACGCCATCGACTATATAACGGTACTGATAAGTCCCGGGCGCGAGCATCAGGATTTTCTCCACATCATCGCCTGACGTGCGTGTGATTACGCCGCGGTCCGGCGTCCAGTCGTTGAAGTCGCCGGCAATCTGCACATCCCTGGATGCGTAACCGAAAAGCCGCAGCGTCACTTTCTGCCGCGCGTCGCTCGTGTTGATTCGCGCCCCGGCTTCCTCGAGGGCGTGTTTCACGCCGGTGATGTGCGCCGCGTGTTCATGCTCTGATTCCGTCTGTGGCTGTCCCGGCAGGTTCGACATGAGCTCATCGGCCAGGCGCAGGTATTGCACGGCCACGGTCGAGGTGGGGTCGTAGGCGATGATCGGCGCGCCGTGACGCACGGCCTCTTTCAGGCGTACCGTGAACTGCACCATCACGGATGAAACATCGTCCGCAAATCGCTCGCCGACCTCATGCAGGAATTGCCGGCACAGGCGCGTGCGACTGTCGACCAGCGTCGGCACCACGCGAATCGGAATCTTGCGCCCATAACGTTCTCCGAGCAGCCTGATGGTTTCGTACATGTGGTCGATGCCGTTAAGGCCGAACAGGCTCATCTCGATCGGAATCAGCACCAGATCGGCCACCATCAACGCATTCAGCGTCAACAGGCCCATCGAGGGCGGACAATCGATGACCGCGTAATCGTAGCGGTGTCTGATCCCGGCCAGATGAATTTTGAGCTGGTGGTCGCGCGCGTCGCTGCGCACCGGCAAATGCTCCGCCGCCGCCAGCGTCTTGGTCGCCGGCACCACGTCCACCCCCGCGAACACGTCCGGTATGATTATGTCCTCGAGCTTGACCTCACCGGTAAAGACATCATACAGATCGCGTGCATCGTCGCTGTAAACCCCGAATCCCAACGAGGCGTGGCCCTGAGGATCAAGATCGAGGAGCAACACACGTTGCTCCTTCTTTCCGAGACAGGCGGCAAGATTGATGGCAGTGGTGGTTTTCCCGCACCCGCCTTTCTGATTGGCAACGGCAATGATCTTCATAGAGCATGCACCTCCGGTTTTTGGTCAATAAAAAAGGGAGCGGTGATTTGCTCCCCTGGTCTTGGGCCTCGCTCCCGACCCGGCAATCGCGGCCAGGGCATCGCGGATGGCGATACGATTTGATGCGATATTCGATAAAACAACGGATCAACGCGTTCGGGGTAAACAGAAACGACTGCGACCGGAAAACCAGCGGCGGAAATGACTGCGTGATGGGAAAAACGGGGAAGATATCGCCCCCGGTCGGGGCGTAGCGGTGCGACGATTCCAGTTAAGCGGCGGCGGATAAGGAAACTCCTCGCCACACCGGACGCACCGATGAGATGCTGCTTTGCAGACCCGTGTTGGCCAATCCGTTGAACCTCCAGGGAAGCAATCGCGAGAAAGTTTATGGGCTCGCGGCGAAATGTCAAGAAATACCAGCACGATCTGCACGTGGCGTGGGGCCCGCGCCATCAACGCCTCGCGTGTCCGTCAGAAATTCGTCAGGCATGATGCGGATTTTCATTAAGCGCCTCATGCCTGCCGGTCAGGCAGGGGCACGATTCGAGCAAGCGCAGACATTACGGTTTCAGATCCTGGCCAGTCAACTCGCGCCGGAAATCCCGCAGCCTGGCTTTGATCCTGGCCGCGTTCTCGCTGCCCAGGCGGATCATGATTTTCTGACCGGCCGACAGGTCCTCCAGATTGGGATCCGCGAACTGATACAAAACATTTGGCCGGACCAGTTTGATTCGTCCCGGGACATCCGGTGCCGCCAGCAGATCGTCGATAGCCTCCACGAGGCGGTCGTTGAAATATCCCTTGGGGTATCCCAGGTTTTGATATTCCTGCTGAAACAACGGATAAAAGCGGACATACACCGCAACAAGCTTCCGGGTATCGACGGCATTTGTCAGAAAGACGTATGGCGTGTAGCGTCGATAATTGTCGGGACTGGCCAGAAAGTTTTCCCCTTCGCCGGTCACGAGAAACTTCCCCGGCACCGGTTTGAAAAGCCGGTATTGCATCGGCACTTTCTTGCGCGGCAGATTGTCCACCGTCACGACAAAGCGTCGGACGATTTCCTTCAGATAGAAAAACTCCACGGCCGATTTCCGGGTGAACAGTTCCGCCAGCGTGTCCTGCATCGCCGCGTCACTCTCGCCCAGAGGCGGCAGAGGTTCCTCGGTGGAGGGAGCCGCTCGAACCGGATGGCGTATCGCCGGCTCGGCCTTGGCGGGCGCCGGCGGTGTTTGGGTTTGCGACACAGGCGCCGGTGGCGGCGTCACCTGCAACTGCCAATAATAATAAGCGGCGGCAATGCCGCCCAATAGCACGAGCACCACCACTGACCACATTGTGTTTTTCATGGGCGGGTATCCGTTATCAAAGGGTTTTGCCTGGCATCCCAGCCGCGTCCATATTACGACGTCGAGTAGGATAACCCAAGAGCCCTGAAATTGGCCTGAACAGAACTTTATTTTAGATAGCGGTATCTCCCACTGACAGATTGAAACGGACCGGGACAAGTGCGCATAATTCGCCCATCATCAGCCCGGTCACTGGATGGCACAATTGCAATTAACCCTGGATCTGGTCCTCGCCGAAACCGCCGGGGGAAAAGACGCAATGGAGTCACGGGAGAATCGCGTGCGTGCCGCGGTCAACGCCTGCTTTCGCCGTGCCGAGATTCATTTCCAGCGTCGCTTCGAGCGCGCCCAGCTCGCCTTCAACCTGCGCGGGATGGCGGCGGCCGTCGCCTACCCGACACGAAATGCCATTCGCATCAACTGCCGGTTGCTGGATGAAAACGCCGAAGACTTCCTGCTCAACACCGTCCCGCATGAGGTGAGTCATCTCATCGCCTATCGCGTGCACGGCCAGGGCATTGCGCCGCACGGCGTGGAGTGGGCCGCGATCATGCGCGAGGTTTATGGGCTCGAGCCGCTGCGCTGCCACAATTACGATGTGCGCCCAAGTCTAACGACGGCATATCGTTATCGCTGCGGTTGCGACGAAGGACATACGTTTACCACGCGTCGTCACAACAACGCCCGGCGCGGACGTCTCTACCTCTGCCGCCGCTGCCGCCAGCCCCTGATTTTCTCGCATCGCGAAGAACCGCGCGTTGGACAGGATATCAAGGCATGAGACACCGGCCGCATACATAGCGCGCGCCGGGTTATTCACTCCGAGACTATATCCATATCCAATCGGGAAGATTTAGCTTTATCGGCCTGGACGTGGAATCCGGGCCTACCGCGCTCTTTCCACCGCCAGGCCCCATACCCCTATTCCTTTGTGGCGGGCGATCTTCTCGAGCGCGACATATTCAAACGGTGCGTCCGGCAGCGCTAATGCCCAGCCACGCTCAAGCAAATAGACGCTTAAATCGGCGTCGCCTGCCCGGCAGAGCGCTACGACGCTGCCGTCTTCGTTTTTCGATTTTGGTTCACAGTGGACAAAATCGGCCCCGATCTTGAAATCGAGCGCGAGAGCCGCTTGCGGCGCACAGATAACCGGTCGTTCGAAGCTGCGACAAGACTGGGCGGTCGGCGGAATATATATGCCGTACAACCGGAAGATGCGGCCGCTTATTCTCAGTGAGCCGTCATCTTGCACAAACGCGTAGCCGGAAATGTCCGCCGCCGAGACCGTCGTGGTCAATGGCAGTGAGATCAGGCTCAACGCCAAAGCCGCCATCAGAGATAGGTATTTCATGGCATCGCCGACACCTTCCGCACGGAATAATCACGCGAGACCCGGAAACAATTGTATCAGCCCGCCGGCAATGAATTCGACCGCGACGGCGGCCAGGATCAGCCCCATGACTCGAGTCGCGACGCTGATGCCATAATGTCCGAGCCGGTTGGCGATGGGTTCCGCCAGAGCCAGGACCGCCCAGACACTGCCCGCCACCAGCAGGGCCGCGAACAGCAGAAACGCGATATCCCAACCGGTGCGGGCCTGATGCGCGTACACGATTATGGTGCTGATGGCGCCGGGACCGGCCAGCACGGGGATAGCCAGCGGCACGACGGCGTTGCTGTCCTTGTTGTCTGCGTCGATGCGCTCCTCGGGCGTGTGCCGGGTTTCGCCCGGATATCCACGCAGCATGGCGATCGCCATTATCATGATCAGTATGCCGCCGCCAACGCGGAACGATGGCAAGCCGATGCCGAAGAAGCGCAACAGCGGTTGGCCCAGGAACATGCTCACGACCAGGACGACGGCAACGGCGGTGGCCGTGATGCGCGCCGTATTCTTGCGTGCGGACAGCGCCTGATCGCGAGTGAGCGTGATGAACACAGGCAGCGCGCCGATCGGGTTGGTGATCACCAGCAATGCCGTGAGTATGTGGATGTAATCGGTCCAGTTTGTCACGAGCGGAGGCGGCCGGCTCAGGAGATCGTCTGATAATACAAATTCTGCGGATGATTGGCTTGCGCGAAAAAGAACCAGCGCTCCACCAGCAGGCCCAGATACTGGATGACAAATGCGGTGGTAATCAGCGTCACGCTGCGATCGATCATCCCGGCGAACAACAACGTCAGCGGCAGCGGAAACACCAGTACCAGGAATATCCATTTGATCGAGCGGAACAACTTTGGCGCTACGCCGTGAAAAAAGTCACGCGTATTGAACGACCCGCCCATGAAACCCTGGGACTTCTGTACGATCCGGGCATGGCGCACGCCGATGGCTGTCTGGATCGTCGACTTGTGCTTGAGGCGGCGGTTGCGGATCAGCGAGACAACGCGCGTCGCCAAAACCGCCAGTGTGGCGACAATGGTCCAGCCCCCGTAGAAGTAAGTCAGCTCCGGCGCCCGGTACGCCGCATACGCGGTCGCCAGCAGGAAACCCGAGGCCAGCCCGAACAGCGTGTAATTGACGACCGTCAGCCAGGACGCCCACTCCTGCAGAAACTTGATGCAGGCGTAAATCATGCCGGTGCATAGAAACAGCAGAAACGCCAGCGCTGCGCCCCCGGCGCCGACGACCAGCGAAAGATCGCCATGGGCAGATGACTTGATGCCGATGATATTCAGATTCCATTCGTAATGATGAACCAGTCCGTAGGCCGCCACCGCGCCCATCAGCGCCGGCAGCACGATCACCTCGCGCGACAGCCACGAGGTGCGCCAGCGGGCCGCCGAGCGCCAGGCGCGCTCCGGGTGACCCAGATGAAAGAAGGATGCGACCAGCCCGGCGATCAGGAACGCCAGCGCGATGACGCTGCCGACCGTGTAGAAGCTGGCCGGTTGCGGCGGCAGCAACTCGACCACCGAATAGACCTGCTCGGTGTAAAGCGCCAGAAAGAATCCCTGGCCGGTGCCGATCAACGTCGTCAGAAAGATAACCGAGAATGCGGGGTGCATATCTGATTTCCCGTCGCGCTACCAGCTCGTGACATCGTCGAGCGACGGCTCGCTGATGGCCGGCTTGGGCAACACGCCCTCCTTCTTGAGCGGGTTGTCGGCGCGCACCAGCTCGTCCGCGTGGATCTTGATGCGCGTCTTGCGGCGCGGAAGATAATGGTTGGCCGGCTTGGTGCCCCACTCCGGCATGAGCGCGTAGCCGCCGTTTTCGCTGATCGCGATCGACACCGCCGATTCCGGATCGTGCACGTCGCCGAACAGACGCGCGTTCGTCGGGCAGGCGAGCACGCAGGCCGGCTTGCGTTCTGACGCGGGTACCGACATGTCGTAGATGCGATCCACGCACAAGGTGCATTTTTTCATGACCTTCTGATGCTCGTCGATCTCGCGCACGCCATAGGGGCAGGCCCACGCGCAGTACTTGCAGCCGATACACTTGTCGTAATCGACCAGCACGATACCATCTTCGGGACGCTTGTAGCTCGCGCCGGTGGGACACACCGGCACGCACGGCGGATCCTCGCAGTGCAGGCAAGACTTCGGGAAATGTACGGTGTCGGTATTCGGAAACTCGCCAATCTCGAAGGTCTGCACCCGATTGAAGAAAGTGCCGGTCGGGTCCTGCCCGTACGGACGATCATCGGACATATAGCCGGCCGCGCCCGAAGTATTCCATTCCTTGCAGCTCGTGACGCAGGCATGGCAGCCCACGCACACGTTGAGATC
>DATICK010000142.1:0-5836 GCA_035456865.1 Sulfuricaulis sp. | reverse complement strand
CCGACACAACAAAGATAAAAAGGCATCCTGATGAGCGACGTAAAGAACATAGACGGCGATTTGATCGCGCGCAGCGCACGTTTCGGTATTGCACTCGGACGCTTCAACAGTTTTATCGGCGAACGGCTGCTCGAAGGCGCGGTCGATACGCTCGTGCGACATGGCGCCGAGGCAGCCAACATCGAAGTCGTGCGCGTGCCGGGCGCATTCGAGATGCCGCTGGCACTCAAGACCATGGCGGCGTCCAAGAAATACGACGCGCTGATCGCACTGGGCGCGGTGATCCGCGGCGAGACGCCGCATTTCGAATACGTCGCCGGTGAATGTGCCAAGGGCGTATCGCAGGTCGGAATGCAGTTCGATCTGCCGGTGGCTTTTGGCGTGCTGACGGTGGATACTATAGAGCAGGCGATCGAGCGCGCCGGCACCAAGGCCGGCAACAAGGGTGTGGATGCCGCGTTGACCGCCATCGAGATGGTCAATCTGCTCAAGAAACTGCGCATCTGAGGGGACATCATGAACAAGGGCAGTCGTCACAAAGCGCGCCGTGCTGCCGTGCAGGCCCTATACCAGTGGCATTTGACCCAGCAGCCGCCGGGCGACATTGAAGATCATTTCATCCTCGACCACGAGATGAATGGTATCGACGTCGAGTACTTTCACCATCTGGTGCGTGAGATTCCACGGCACATTCACGAGCTGGACGATCACATCTCCCCGCATCTCGACCGCAAGCTGAATGATGTGGATCCGGTCGAGCTCGCGTGTCTTCGCATCGGCACCTACGAATTCGAGTTTCACCCAGAGATTCCCTACAAGGTCATTCTGAATGAATCCGTGGAGCTCGCCAAAACCTTCGGCGCCGAACATGGCCACAAATACGTCAACGCCATTCTCGACAAGGTCGCCGCTGGTCTGCGCGCGAACGAAATCAAGACCGCCCATTCCACGGCTTGACCCCGGTCTTTGAACGAGTTCGAGCTGATCCGCACTTTCTTCGCGCGCCAGCCGGTGTCGCGCGCCGACGTGGCCGCCGGTATCGGCGATGACGCGGCGTTGCTGCATCCTCCCGCCGGCCAGCTACTTGCCGTGACCTCCGATCTGCTGGTATCGGGCGTGCATTTTCTGCCGGATGTCGAACCTCGCTCACTCGGTCACAAGGCCCTGGCGGTCAATCTCAGCGATCTCGCGGCCATGGGTGCGGAACCGGCATGGTTCCTGTTGAATCTGACGCTGCCCGAAGTAGACGCACAATGGCTTGAACGATTCTGCGGAGGGATGTTCGATCTGGCGCGCGCCTACAACGTGCAACTTGTGGGCGGCGATACCTCGCGCGGTCCGCTGGCGATCGGGATCGAGGCGCATGGTTTTGTGCCGGAAGCTTCGGCATTGCGACGCTCCGGCGCCAAGGTAGGCGACCGGATTTATGTCACCGGCAGCCTCGGCGATGCGGCTGTGGCGTTGCGGCACCGGCTGGGAAAGCAGCGACTGTCTGAGGACGATTTCGCCGCAGTGGTCGAGCGTCTCGACCGGCCCACACCGCGTGTGCGTGAAGGTATGTCGCTGCGTGGCCTGGCGCACAGTGCGATCGATATTTCCGACGGCCTGGTAGCGGATCTCGGACATATTCTGGAGCAGAGCCAGGCCGGCGCACGCATTTTTCTCGATAAAATACCTGTGTCGCCGGTCTGCCAGGCGCATATCACAAAGTTCGGCTGGGAGGCGGCACTGGCCATGGGCGACGATTACGAACTGTGCTTCACCGTCCCGCCGTACAATATTGGCGCATTGGAGAAACTTCAATTCGTTTGCGGGCTGCATTGCATAGGAGAGATCGAGTCGGAACCTGGCTTGCGTATCGTGGATGAATCGGGCGGGCCTTATCGTCAGGCATTCACAGGTCACGATCATTTCGCCAAATTAAAATAAGGAGACACATGAAAATCGGCACACCACTCAGCCCCAGCGCCACGCGTGTGATGTTGCTGGGAGCGGGAGAGCTGGGCAAGGAAGTGATCATCGCCTTGCAGCGGTTGGGGGTCGAGGTTATAGCGGTGGATCGTTACCCCCACGCGCCGGGGCACCAGGTCGCGCATCGCGCGCACGTAATCAACATGGCGGACGGCGCCGCCCTGCGCGCGCTGGTGGAGCAGGAGCGTCCGCATATTATCGTGCCTGAGATCGAGGCCATTGCCACGGACATGCTGGCGGAAATCGAGCGTGATAAGCTCGCCGAGGTTATCCCCATGGCGCGTGCGGCGCAGCTTACCATGAACCGCGAGGGCATCCGGCGGCTCGCGGCCGAAACGCTGGAACTGCCAACCTCGCGTTATGCCTTTGCTGCCAGCCTCGGCGAATTGAAGGAGGCAATCGACGGCGGGATCGGGTATCCCTGCATCATCAAGCCGGTGATGTCGTCGTCGGGCAAGGGTCAGTCCACCGTGAACAGCCCGGAGGATGTCGCCAAGGCCTGGGACTACGCCATGAGCGGCGCGCGCGTGAATCAGACGCGGGTGATCGTCGAAGAGACGATCAAGTTCGATTACGAAATCACGCTATTGACGATACGAGCTGTCGGCGATTCCGGTGACGTCGAGACTTTCTTCTGCGATCCCATCGGGCATGTGCAGATCAAGGGGGATTATGTCGAGTCCTGGCAACCACAGCCGATGAATATGAAAGCGTTGAACCGGGCCCGCGAGATCGCCAGGAAAGTCACAGATAATCTCGGCGGACGCGGGATCTTCGGCGTGGAGTTGTTCGTCAAGGGTGACCATGTCTGGTTCAGCGAGGTCAGCCCGCGCCCGCACGACACCGGCATGGTGACCATGATCAGCCAAATCCAGAACGAATTCGAATTGCACGCCCGTGCGATTCTGGGATTGCCGGTCTCGGTTGCCCTGCGCGCGCCGGGCGCGAGCGCGGTGATTTACGGCGGCATGGACGCCAAGGGCATCGCGTTTGAAGGCGTTGACGAAGCGCTGCGTGTGCCGCAATCGGACCTGCGCCTGTTCGGCAAGCCGGAGGCGTTTACGCGCCGGCGCATGGGCGTGGCCTTGGCCAATGGCGCCGATACGAACGAAGCCCGCGCCCGCGCCAAACTCGCTGCCTCCAAGGTCAGGCCGGTCAAGGCCTGAACCGGATGACGGCGATGACAGACTGTCCGCTTTGCCGTCCTGACAAGGAAATCGTGTTGTGGAGCGATACTCGCTGCCGGGTGATACTGGTGGACGATCCGGATTACGCCGGTTTCTGCCGCGTGATCTGGCAACAACATGTGAAGGAAATGACCGATCTGACCGAAACAGATCGGAGCCATTTCATGGACGTGGTATTCGCCGTCGAGCAGGCATTGCGCGAGTCAATGCATCCCGACAAGATCAATCTCGCTTCACTCGGCAACCAGGTACCGCATCTCCACTGGCACGTGATACCGCGATTCGCCGACGACGCGCATTTTCCCGATCCAGTATGGGCCATGCGTAAGCGCGATCACCGGATGATCAGGACGGACAGAATCCTGTTGGCGGAGCAGCTGAAACGGCGGCTGGGTGAATTGCGTCAGAGGAAGACGGGCCGCTGAAACACATGACACGAAAACTTCTCTTCGCGTTTGTCGTGTGGATGGCATTTGCCTTCAGTTTTCTGCAATCCATTACCGTCACCGTTGGCTGGTGGAAAGGCGAATTGGACGCTGGCCTGTGGGAATGGCTGTGGATCGGATTATTACCGGTATGGATATTCGTTTTCTTCCGTTATTATTCGATATTCCGGCCGGGATGCCACGCCTGCCAGCCGCCGGAGCATGAATCGTCGCACCATCAGGCAGGCCCGGGAGCGCCATGAGCACATCTTTGAATGTCAGGACGAGCGCAGCAGGGCTTCCTTTATGACACCAAAAGACAGTCATGACAGCCGTCAACCCGACCTCCAGTCACTTAAGAATGTCACCATAGCGGTCTACGCCCTGCAGGCAGCGAGCATTCTTCCGCCATTTGTCATTACTTTTTTCGTGGCGGTGATTCTTAACTACATCAAGCGCGACGATGTGCGCGGGACCTGGCTCGAGTCGCATTTCCGCTGGCAGATGCGAACATTCTGGTTCGGTCTCCTGTGGTTTGCTCTTGGCGGCCTGACCTACATTATTCTCATCGGCTGGGCGATTCTGTTTGCAGCAACGCTGTGGCTGATTTATCGCATCCTCAAGGGCTGGTTGAATCTGAACGATGGCAAGCCAATGGAAGTCTGAGCGGCGAAAATTCACGATTATCCGAACTTTGTATTATCCATATTGAAAATTCTCGCACTGGATGCCTCCACCGAAGCCTGCTCCGTCGCCTTGTGGACGGATGGAGAAGTGCGGGAGCGTTTTGAAACCGGCAGCCAGCATTCGGAGCGCATTCTTCCCATGGTGCAGGAAATGCTGGCCGAAGGCGGCCAGGTACTGACGCAACTGGATGCCATTGCCTTCGGGCGCGGGCCGGGATCGTTTACGGGCCTGCGCATCTGCGCTGGCGTCGTCCAGGGGTTGGCTTTCGGCGCGGACCTGCCAGTGGTTCCGGTATCCTCGCTCGCGGCCCTGGCGCAGGGAGTGGATGCGGCGCGTGTGCTGGCGGCGTTCGACGCGCGCATGCATCAGGTGTATTGGGGCGCCTACGTTCGTAACGCTCAAGGAATGGCCGAACCTGTCGGCGAAGAAAAAGTCCTGACGCCTATGCAGGTGCCGGTACCCGATGATGCCGGATGGGTTGGCGTCGGCAGCGGTTGGGATCAGTATGCCGCAGTGCTAACCGTGCGTCTGAAGAATCGTGTGGCGGCATGGCGCGCGCAAGGTTTCCCCCGCGCCCGTTTCGTGGCACAGCTTGGTGCTTATCTGTATAAAAAGGGAACAGCGTTGAAACCGGAGCAGGCACTTCCGATTTACCTGCGCGACGACGTTGCTGTAAAGCAGACAAAACTCTGAGTATTCATTCCGCTAGCCTTTAACTTGCTTGATCAATCCCGTGGCATGGAGAATGGAAATGGCGATCTCCTCCACTGACTTGGTCGTGGTGTCAAGGATAGGCACCTGCGCCTGGCGCATCAGGGCTTCGGAGGCGCGCAGTTCGCTGCGGCAGTTTTCCAGCGAGGCATAACGGCTTCCCGGCTTGCGTTCGTTGCGGATCTTCGCCAGCCGTTCGGCATGGATGGTGAGCCCAAACAGCTTGGCGTGATGAGGAAGCAACGGTTTCGGCAGCGTCTGCTCCGAAAAATCATCCGGCGTAAGCGGGTAATTGGCTGCGTGGATTCCATACTGCATGGCGAGATAAAGGCAGGTCGGCGTCTTGCCGGTGCGCGACACGCCGGTCAGGATCACCTCGGCCCGGTTGTAGTTGGCGGTGTTGACGCCGTCGTCGTGTGAAAGCGTGTAGTTCACCGCGTCCATGCGCTTCTGGTAGGCCAGTTCGTCGCCCATGCCGTGGCTGAGTCCGAGCGCGTGGGACGAGGTCAGACCGAGCTCGGATTCCAGCCGGCCGATGAAATCCGCGAAAAAATCGAGAAACAGCGCGTTGGCGGAAGTGACCACGGCGCGCACGTCATCGTTGATCAAGGTACTGAAGACGATCGGCGGTTTTCCTTCCTGAAGCGTAACACGGTTGATTTCAGCAACCACGGCCTCGGCTTTTTCCACCGTGTCGACGAAGGGCGTTGTGTGTTTGTGAAACTCGACATCGGGGAACTGCGTCAGCAGTGTTTTTCCCAGAAGCTCCGCCGTGATACCGGTGCGGTCCGAGACAAAAAAGACACTGCGCTGTATTTTCATGATCGATCGGTACGATCGCCCTGGTTGTGACAG
>DATICK010000141.1:0-10649 GCA_035456865.1 Sulfuricaulis sp. | reverse complement strand
TGTTGGCTGCGCGGCACAATTTCCCGGTTGACCTCAACTGCCACGCGCCGCTCGCCAAGGCCCATGTCCTGCAACAGCACCGAAACCGTCAGCGGCGTCTTAAAACTCATTTCCTGTCCATTGAGCATGATCTTCATGACTGTGAATAAACATTCGAAAAACAGGTATATCCGTGCTGTCGGCACGGTTATTGTAATCCCGGTTATGGAATAACGCACGCCGGCACGGCGCGCGATCAAAAAAGCTCGATGTCGCCCGTGGCTACCGTCACCGAGGCAAGTTTTCCTTCCGCCACCAGCGCCTCGTAGCAACATACCTGATTGCGACCATTAAGTTTGGCGTGGTACAGCGCCTTGTCGGCCCGGTTGATGATCGTGTCCACGCTCTCACCGGGGGTAATACATGCCACACCGATACTCACAGTCTTGCAGCCTATCTGCGGAAACTCGAAAGCCTCCAATGACCGCCGAAAAGACTCCAGCACCGGCACGGAAGCCTCGGGGGCGATGCCGACCAGCACCACGGCAAACTCTTCGCCGCCATAACGGAACATCATGTCCTGATGACGAAATGCGCGACTCATGAGTCGCGCGAACTGCACCAGCACTTCGTCGCCGTACAGATGACCGAACTTGTCATTGACCATTTTGAAGTGGTCAATATCCAACAACGCCAGGCAGTTCTGCTGCGCAGCCACATACGATAGCGCGCGCCGGTCCCGATGACCGGCACTGAGGACCAAATGCTTGATGCGTTCGTCGAAAGACTGACGGTTATGCAAGCCGGTCAGTCCGTCCAGTTCGTTGCGCGAGAGCAGGTACAGCTGGTTGCTGAAAATCTGGAGAAGTCGCGCGAGCACCTCGTCTTCACCGCCCACCGCCCGCATGCCTTCGATCACCAGCATCGCCGTGACATGACCCACGCCGATGATGGGAAGTATCAGTCGACGTCCCTTCATGCCTGGCAGCTTGCGGCTGATGCGATTCTTCGTGCGTGCGCAGGCCAGCAGATCCTGGTCATACCGTATGGGCACCGGGACCGACAAAGGTTCGAGCCAGTCGCGCACGACAGCACTCTGGAGGTTGCTTCCGTCCCATTCGTCATTTCTATTAAGGTTTGAAACCGCCAACAGCCGGAAGCGCTCCGCGCGCACGTGCTGGCACAAAGAATCGATCAGGGACGTGGTCAATCCCTGTGCCTCGCGCTGGCATGTCAATGCCACAATCGCATCGAGATAGCTGATCAATAACGGGTCAGCGTCGTTTTGCGGGCACGGCTTGATGTCTCGGGCTGTCAAGGTAGAATCTCTCCTACCAGCCGATTCGGCTGGTATGATGCTTTATATGCATAAGCTGGGCCAACCGCGGGTGTAGTTCAATGGTAGAACTCTTGCTTCCCAAGCAAGTAGCGTGGGTTCGATTCCCATCACCCGCTCCACCTCCCTATCCGCACGGAGTATAGCCATGAAAAAACCCTTAAAAATCCTAGCGATCCTGCTGGGCGGGTTGTTGGGCCTGCTGGCAATACTCGCCGTCATCTTGACGCTGGTTTTCGACCCCAACGAGTACAAGGGAGAAATCATCAAGGCGGTCAAGGACAAGACCGGCCGGGAACTGCGTATCGACGGAAAGCTCGGCTGGTCGTTTTTTCCCTGGATCGGAATCGAGACCGGCAAGCTTGATCTGGGCAATGCGCCCGGCTTCGGCGCCGAACCCATGGCGCGCATCGACGCTGCCGGCGCCAAGGTGGAACTGCTGCCGCTGCTGCGTAAGCAAGTGGTTGTCGATACCGTTTTTCTCGACGGTCTGAAACTCAACCTCGCGCGTAATGCCGCGGGCAAAACCAACTGGGACGACTTGGTCAAGCCGTCCACGGCGGAACAAGCTCCCGAGAAATCCATCCCGGGCAAGGAGCCCGGCATCGGCGGCGTCAGCGTCAACAAGATCGATATCCGCAAGGCGGACATCACCTGGAATGATCAGAAGAACGGCGCGCATTACGCCGTGCACAATCTCGACTTCAAGACCGGCAAGATCGTCACGAGCCAGCCGGTCGATGTCCAGCTTTCGTTCGATCTGGAAAGCGGCCAGCCGCCGCTGCGCACGCGCGTGGATCTGAAGTCCCGGATGAATCTCGACCTCAAGGCCCAGACACTGAACGTCGACAGTCTTACGCTGGCGTTGGGGGATCTCGCGCTGCAAACCAATTTCAAGGGTACGCACATTCTCGACGCGCCGGCCGTGAGTGGCGCGCTTGAAATCAGTCCTTTCAACCCGCGCGCGCTCATGGACAAACTGGGCGTGAAAGTTGAAACCGCCGGCAAGACGGCGCTCACCAAACTTTCGCTCAAGACAAAGTTTTCCGCGACGTCCGACAGCGTCGAGCTGAAAGACCTGGCCATCAATCTCGATGCCAGTCGCCTGAACGGCTCGCTGGCAGTGCGTCACTTCACCAAACCTTCCTATCAGTTCGATTTCACGCTCGATCAGATCGACCTGGACAGCTATCTCCCGCCGGCGGCGCCGGCGGCCGCTTCCGGTTCAGAACCGGGCGCGGCCACGCCCACCCAGCCGGTGGAAGTGCCGCTGTCGGCGCTGCGCGCGCTCGCCGTGCAGGGAAAATTCCGCATCCTGCAACTCAAGGCGCTGAATCTGCATTCGAGCGATGCGCTGATACAGGTTATGGCGGACAACGGCCTGATCACGCTCGGCCCCAATCAGGCCAAGCTCTACAGCGGCAAATACGCCGGCCGCACCACGCTCGACGTGCGCGGCAAGACCCCGATGCTCGCCATCGATGAATCGGTCAACGGCGTGGCGCTGGCGCCGATGCTCAAAGACGCCCTACAGTTCGACAAATTCACCGGCACGGCGAATTTAAGCGCCAAGGTCACGGCCCAGGGCCTGAATGCGCTCCAGATCAAGGAAACGCTCAACGGTGCGGCTAACTTCGCCGTGCAAAACGGCGCCATCAAGGGCATCGACCTGAAGAAAATGACCGACACCATCGAGGCCGCCAAGCGTGATAAAACCTATCAGAAGCTGGCCGAGCTCTCGCCCCAGCCCGGCGATGAAACCCGCTTTTCCCAGCTGGGCGGAACGGCACAGATCAAAAATGGAATCGTTCAGAACAACGACCTGAAAATCCAGAGCCCGAATCTGCTGAACATCGGCGGCAAGGGTTCAGCCAATTTGCCCAAGGAAACCCTCGACTACATCGTCACGGTTGGTTCATATCCCATCATCATTGACGGCCCCTTTGCAAAACTCAGATTCAGGCCCGACTGGAATGCCATACTCAAGGAAAAACTGGAAGAAAAGAAATCGGAAATAAAAGAAAAGTTGCAGGAAAAGTTTAAAGACAAATTTAAACTTCGTTAGCGGGCATGTCGAACGCGCGGCGCCACTCTGCGGTCCTGCTGGCAACCGGCCTGCTGCTTCCGGCGCTTGCGGCTCCCGCCACCATACTGCGCACCGAAGCCGCCCATGACGATGGCCGTTACACAGTGTCCTTCGAAGTAGTTCTCGACGCCGCTCGCGACAAGGTCTGGCAGATCATGACCGACTACGATCGCCTGACGCGGGTATCGAAGATCATCGTCGAGAGCCGTATCCTGAAGAAGGAGGACGAGAACCGGCATCGCGTGGGAGTCACCTTACACGCCTGTGTCCTGATCTTCTGCAAAACCATGAAAAAGGTCGTCGACGTCCAGGCCTGGCCGCAGAATGACATTGTCGTGATCGGCGACCCGGCCGTCAGCGACTTCAGCTATTCCGTCGAACGCTGGCGAGTCGTGGCGGAGGGAGCGAAAACGCGGCTGTATTATTCGGCGGAGATGGTGCCTGACTTTTTTATCCCGCCGCTGATCGGCCCGTGGCTGATGAAATCTTTCCTGCAGAAGGAAATCCAGGCCACAGCGATCCAGGTAGAGGCACTGGCCGGCCATGAGTAGCCCTTCCCTCAGCCGGCGGCTGCTCGCGTGGTACGACCGCCACGGGCGCAAGACCCTGCCGTGGAAACGCAGGCGCGATCCGTATCGCGTCTGGGTATCGGAAATCATGCTGCAGCAGACGCAGGTGACCACCGTCATTCCTTATTTCAATCGCTTCATTGCACGGTTTCCTGACATCAAGGCGCTGGCGCGCGCAAGTCTGGACGAGGTGCTGCATCTCTGGACCGGCCTCGGGTACTACGCCCGCGCACGCAACCTGCACAAAGCAGCGCGGCACATTGTGGAGGCACATGCTAGTGTATTCCCGCGCCGCTTCGATGCAGTGGCGGATTTGCCGGGCATCGGCCGTTCCACCGCTGGCGCGATTCTGGCTCTGGCCTCCGGCCAGCGATATCCGATACTCGACGGCAACGTCAAGCGCGTGCTGGCGCGCTATCACGCCGTCGACACGCCACTCAACAGGCGCGACACCAATGAACGGCTATGGCAACTGGCCGAAAACCACACGCCGCGAAAGCGCGTGGCCGACTACACGCAGGCGATCATGGATCTGGGCGCGACCGTGTGTACCCGCACCAAACCCCGATGCACAGCCTGTCCGCTGCGAACTACCTGTCATGCCCATCGACTCGGCACTCCACAGGATTATCCAGTACGTGCTGCCGCACGAAAAACACCGGTCAAGGCCACTCGCATGCTCATGATTCGCGATCAACGCGGACGCATCTTGCTGCAGCGCCGCCCGCCGGCGGGACTGTGGGGCGGCCTGTGGGGGTTTCCCGAATGCGCCAGCAGCAACACGCGACTATGGTGCCGCCAGCAACTCGGCCTTAACATCCAGACCGATGCACCGTGGCCGGTGCTACGCCATTCCTTCAGCCACTTTCATCTCGACATCACACCGATACCCGCGCAACTTTTGGGGGGAACGGACCAATTAATGGAGAATGCCGAAACAGTCTGGTATAACGTGCGCCGACCAGATCAACGCGGATTCAGCGCGCCGGTGAAACGTCTGCTCGAACAATTGAGAAGCATGGAGTCGAACTAATGGCCCGTATGGTGAAGTGCGTCAAACTCGGCAAAGAGGCCGAAGGACTGGATTACCCGACCTACCCCGGTGAGCTCGGCAAGCGCATCTGGGAGAATGTCTCGAAGGAGGCGTGGAAGATGTGGCTCGGCCATCAGACCATGCTGATGAACGAGTACCGCCTGAGCCCCCTCGACCCCAAGGCGCGCAAGATGATTGAAGGCGAGATGGAAAAATATTTCTTCGGTGAAGGCTCGCAAATGCCGGCCGGTTACGTGCCGCCCTCCAGCAAGTAACACTTTCTGTCAGCAGTTTGATCCTGGTGTTCTGTTCTTAAAACCCTGCAACTGCTGATCGGTCGGTTCGGCGCAGCAATACCACGGTTCGGACAGGCGCGGGATAGGCGCGCCCATACCGGTATCCGCCAGCACGGGGCCGTCCACACCCAAGGTCGCATGCGTCAATCCCCAGATGCGCGCGAAAATTTCACGTCGACTTAAGTTTTTGGTTTCGGATTGCGCCACCAATTCCTGTATCTCGTGTTGCAAACGATCCACGCGCGCGTCGGGATTTTTCCAGGGGAAGCCCAGGAGTTTGGGATCGAACTCGCCGATGTGCGCCTGAAAACCCGGCAGCGCTAACAGCAACGACCCCTGCGGGATGAGCAGGCGGATCGCCAATTGAATCGGCGGTACGCTTTCGACCAGATCGAGTTCGAGCAGGCGTTGGAGCAGCGCGATATAACCCTCCAGCGTGGTCCAGGGCGTGAACGCCACGAACGTCGGCGCGAGCGCGATGCCGGCGGAGCGGCACAGCGCCACGGCGCGCGCGAAATCCTCGTTCGTATGGTTCTTGGCGAGCAGTTCGAGCACGCGATCATCGACCGATTCCACTGCGGCGGTGATGAACAAGCAACCGGTGGCTTTCAATACCGGCAACAGCTCGGCGTGGTCGATGAGATGCTGGATCTTGATCGTGGCGTCGTAGGTGATGTCCGGAAATTCGGCGTGCAAGGCCTGCACCAGCTTGAGGGCATGCGTCGGGCCGTTCAGAAAATCCGGATCGCCGAAGGAAATATGTTGCGCGCCGGCTGCCACTTGCTGGCACACGTCGGCCATCGCGACATCCACCGGAATGACGCGGAACATGCCGTGATACACCGGCACCACCGGGCAATGGCGGCACAGATGTTTGCAGCCGCGGCTGCCCTCGACGAAGCCGACCGTCTTGCGGCCGCCATCCGGCAGTTGCAAATGCGCGTAGCGCGCCAGCGGCGGCAGCGCGCCGCGATCGGGTGTGACAAATTCTATTTTGGAAAGATTCACCACCGGCTCGGTTTGCACCTGACCGTCACCGGCGCGCAGCCGCTCCACCAGCGACACCAGGTCCGGCTCAACTTCACCACCCAGTACGGTTTGAACGCCCAGGTCGCGCAACCGCTTTTCATTCATCGGCGCGTACAGGCCATACACGCACAGATGCGCCTGGGGCGCGAGCGTCTGGATACGTGGTATCGCCTCCACCGCGATGCGCGTTGCGGTGTGCATGGCGACGTAAATCGCCACCATGCGGGCGCCGTGCAACACCTCGGGCTCCAGGTGTTGCAGCGTGAGATCGAGACAATGCACCTCGCAACCGGCGCGCTTGAGCCAGGCGGTTGGTTCGGCCAGGCCGAACGGCTGGCGGCCGATTTCGTAGGGATTGATCAGGACAACTTTCATGCGAGCGGGTGCGGGTAGCGGCAAGGCCAGACCTTAAATCCTGGCCACGGATAGTTCAACCTGTTAAAAATCATGGCTGTTGGCGCGCAACGCCGGTGGTTTTTTTGGCGAGCCAAGCGCGTGAATCCGGCCGTTTGTACAACCCCCGTCAAGTTCACTATAATGCGGCGCTCTTTTAAGGCCGGGTAGCTCAGTTGGTAGAGCAGCGGATTGAAAATCCGCGTGTCGTTGGTTCGATTCCGACCCCGGCCACCATTTTTTCAAGGACTTGCGACATCTCCCTGTCCACCTTCTCATCGGTTGCTACCATTTTGCTACCACTTGCTGCGGGTTTGCTGCACACAAAGTTCATAGCCACCCCAATAACCTCTTGAGCGGTGTCTATTACGTTCGCACTCACCCGGGCACGGACACCATAAACTTTCACCACCCGAGAAATCAGACCGGCATCATCAGGCCGCCGGTCGTGGAACTCACGGCCGAAAATACCGATCAGGTCGTGGTGACAGTGAATAACGGGACCCTGCTTGTTTTTCCCGCCTATCTGCAACATTCCGTCGACGCCAACATGAGTGAGGAAGAGAGAATCAGCATCAGCTTCAATATCATGTTCTCTTCGTTCACGGAGAATCTGAGTAAACCGTTATGGTGAACCCCAACCGTCATCTGAGTTAGTTAAGTTTGAACCCCTGTTTTACCAAGGGTCTATAGTTGACTGAAACAATCAACAATAGTATTTTTATACCTGACTATTTTAGTATGGTATTCCTTACCCGGGGCGCGGGTATTTCCAGACCGCGTTACCCGCCGGCATCTGGAGGTGGTTATGTCCACATCGACGCAACAGATCGACACCCTGCTCAAGCGAGAATACAAGGCGGGTTTCATCACGGACGTCGAGGCGGATTCGGTTCCGCCCGGCCTGAATGAGGACATCATTCGCCTGATTTCGGCCAAGAAAAACGAGCCGGAATTCATGCGCGAGTGGCGACTCAAGGCCTACCGGCACTGGCTGACCATGGCCACGCCGACCTGGGCTCACGTGCATTACCCCCCGATTGATTATCAGGCCATCGTCTATTACTCCGCGCCCAAGACCGGGAAGGATGGGCCCAAAAGTCTCGATGAGGTCGACCCGAAGCTGCTCGAAACCTACGAGAAGCTCGGCATTCCGCTCAAGGAGCGCGAGCTGTTCGCCGGTGTCGCGGTGGATGCGGTGTTCGACAGCGTGTCCGTAGCGACCACATTCAAGGAGAAACTCGGGAGTCTTGGAATCATCTTCTGTTCGTTCTCCGAGGCGGTGCAGAACCACCCGGAGCTGGTACAGAAGTATCTCGGTTCGGTCGTGCCCTACACCGACAATTTCTACGCCACGCTGAACTCGGCGGTGTTCACCGACGGCTCGTTCGTGTACGTACCCAAGGGCGTGCGTTGCCCCATGGAGCTGTCCACGTATTTCCGCATTAACGCCTCCAAGACCGGCCAGTTCGAGCGCACGCTGATCATCGCCGATGAAGGTGCGTACGTGAGTTACCTCGAAGGCTGCACCGCGCCCATGCGCGACGAAAACCAGCTGCACGCGGCGGTGGTGGAGCTTGTCGCGCTCAAGGACGCGCGAATCAAATATTCCACGGTGCAGAATTGGTATCCCGGCGATGAGCAGGGACGCGGCGGCATTTATAACTTCGTGACCAAGCGCGGTGCCTGCCGCGGCCCGAACGCCAGAATCTCCTGGACACAGGTGGAGACCGGCTCCGCCATCACCTGGAAATACCCGAGCGTGATCCTCGAAGGCGACAACAGCGTGGGCGAGTTTTATTCGGTGGCGGTGACCAACCACTATCAGCAGGCCGACACCGGCACCAAGATGATCCACATCGGCAGGAACACGAAGAGCACCATCATCTCCAAGGGCATTGCTGCGGGCCGCGGGAGCAACGCCTATCGCGGGCTGGTGAAAATCCTGAAGGGCGCGGAGAACGCACGCAACTATACACAGTGCGATTCGCTGCTCATGGGCGACAAATGCAGCGCGCATACCTTCCCGTACATCGAGGTGAAAAACCCCACGGCCAGAGTCGAGCATGAGGCGACGACGTCCAAGATCAGCGACGATCAGCTGTTCTACTTGCAGAGCCGGGGGCTGTCCACCGAGGACGCCGTGTCCATGGTCGTGAACGGTTTCTGCAAAGCGGTGTTCAAGGAGCTGCCCATGGAGTTCGCCGTTGAAGCGCAGAAACTTTTGGGCGTGAGCCTGGAAGGCGCAATAGGGTAAAGCAGTTTCGAGTTAGATAAGAGTCTCTAACAAAATGAATATGACTTTGAACCGCCAAGACGCCAAGAACGCCAAGTTTTTTATTCTCGAAAAACAGTCTTTCTTGGCGACCTTGGCGTCTTGGCGGTTAATATCTTTTTGTTAGGGGTACTAAGGAAAAAGCGATGCTTACGATCAAAAATCTGCATGTCAGTGTTGACGGGAAGCCGATCCTCAAGGGTGTCAACCTGGAGGTGAAAGCCGGCGAGGTGCACGCCATCATGGGGCCGAACGGCTCCGGCAAGAGCACGCTCGCCAATGTGCTGGCCGGGCACGAACACTATCAGGTGACGGCGGGCGAGGTGATTTACCAGGGTCGGAACCTGTTGGAACTCCCGCCCGAGGAGCGTGCACGGCAGGGCATGTTCCTCGCGTTCCAGTATCCGGTGGAGATTCCCGGCGTGAGCAACATCTACCTGCTCAAGTCGGCGCTCAACGCCATCCGCAAGTCCCAGGGCCTGGCGGAACTCGATGCCATGGATTTTCTCGCGCTGGTCAAGGACCGCATGAAACTCGTGGAGATGCCGGAGGAATTATTGTACCGCTCGGTCAACGAAGGTTTTTCCGGCGGCGAGAAGAAACGCAACGAGATTCTGCAGATGGCGGTGTTGGAGCCGAAACTCGCCATTCTGGACGAGACCGACTCAGGGCTCGATATCGATGCGCTGCAGGTCGTGGCACGCGGTGTCAACGTCCTGCGCAGTCCGGAGCGCGCGATCATTCTGGTTACCCATTATCAGCGCCTGCTCAACTACATCGAGCCGGATCAGGTGCATGTGCTCGTGGACGGGCGTATCGCCAAATCCGGCGACAAGACACTGGCTTACGAACTCGAGAAGCAGGGCTACGGCTGGATCACCCAGGAAGTCGCACCGGCGATCGCCTGAAACCGAGATATTTATGGACCTGAACAAGACACCCAAAGAAACCTATCTCGACGCCATGGGTGCGGCGGAGAAAGGGCTCGCTAAAGCGCCGTCCTGGCTGCGCGACCTGCGCCGGGGCGGTGCCTCGCGTTTCGCGGAGGTCGGATTTCCGACGCCGCGGGATGAGGCGTGGAAATACACCGACGTTACGCCGCTTGTCCAGACCGGCTTTAAACCGGCAGCCAGGGACGTGAATGGCGTGGACCCGGCATGGCTCGAAGGATTCTGGTTTGAAAACCTGCCGTCACACCGTCTGGTTTTCGTGAACGGCCATTATTCCGAAAAATTGTCGGCACCGGGCGCGTGGCCCAAGGGTGTCACGGTGATGGGTCTGGCCGAAGCGCTTCGCGATCAGGCGCACATGCTCGAGCCTTATCTCGGTCATTACGTTCCGGAAAAGATTCACGGTTTCGCCGCATTGAATACGGCCTTGTTCACCGACGGCGCCTACATCCATCTCCGCCGTGGTGCGCGTCTGGCGCAGCCGATACACCTCTTGTACGTCACCACCGGCTCGGGCGGCCCCCTGCTCTCCCAGCCGCGCAACCTGGTGGTGGCCGAAGAGGACAGTCAGGCGGTCCTGATCGAGAACTACGTGGCCGTCGGCGAGGCGTCTTATTTCACGAATGCATTGACCGAAGTGGTGGTCGGTCCGCATGCCATGATTGAGCACTACCGGCTGCAGGAAGAGGGCGCCATCGCGTAC
>DATICK010000140.1:0-11180 GCA_035456865.1 Sulfuricaulis sp. | reverse complement strand
TTGGCGAGCGTAGACGGTGCCCGTAATCGGCGAACCACAGAATCCACAGACGAGGCCTGCTGTCTCCATAGATAAATACAACCTCCGACTGTTGAAACCCTTTTCACCATCTGGCTCACGTCAAAGTCGTTTGACGCTCATTCCCGAGTGCATCGGCCGCGTTGGTTTCGCCTGCCCATCGTCCCACCGACGACCCTCGGTCCACGCTCCGATTTCCCGACTATTCGAGATCGCGCTTTTTCTGCTCGAATTCCTCACGGCCAATTTCACCGCTCGCATATCTTTCCTTGAGGACATCGAGCGCGGATTTTCCGGCGGGTTTGTCACCCGGACCGGAACCACCGAACAACCCTTTCGCCAGTATGACGACGGCCGCGATGATCACGACCCAGAACAGAATCATGCCGATCCCGCCAAAGCCGAAGCCCCAAGCCATGCCGCTACCCATGTGATCCCAGTTCCAATTTCCCATGCTGTCCACCTTGCTCCATAGTTTCAGGCACCCGGTTACTTGAGTTGCCAGCGAAACACACGCACCTCGACGCCACCGATGCCTTGGATACGCAGCTCCATCGTCGCGGGAGTTTCCGCGAGCGGCCGGAAGCGTAACAGTCCTCGACGATGGTGGCCTCCCGCCGGGCTGCCATCCCAGGCAACCGGCACATGCGACTTGCCATTCGTATCGATAAGGACTGCAACCCCGGTCATGTCCTGGTCGAGCGGCTGGGTATGTGTTTCGAGTTTCACTTCGAAGTCCCAGCTCGATGCGCCGGGCGCGATATTCCGCGGGGTGACTGTCACGGTCACGTTACCCTCGCGGCTGGTCTGCGGCGCCAAGGTCGGCGACATATCATCCAAAGACGCGGCGAAGGCGCTTCCAAACGGTACGGCAAACAGCCACGGCAGCATGTTCGCAACCACGCTCAGCGCTACAAGAACACCCGCCATGCGTAACCCAATCTGTTTCATGTCAGTGCCCCTCCATGAGTGCCATGTGCCGGGATGCCTCGATCGCCTTGCGGCCAACGTAGAACATGCCGGCGAGGTTGAATGCGAGCCCCACCCAGAACAACTCGACCTGATACTGCGCCACGAGTGCTACAACGCCGGTCGCTCCCAGCACCGGCAGCACGTTGGTCAGGTAATGAGCGCAGCATGAAATCATCGCCCCGGTGGATGTGGCCCCTGACACCGTCACGACCTTGCCCGAAGCATCGGTGTGACGCGTGATTCGCCTGAGATAGGAATAAAGGCCGATCTGAACGCCGAAGCCCACCGCCAAGGCCACGACGAAATACCAGTACGCGGCAAACTGCGTGCGCGCGAACTCCCAGCCGGAGACCAGCGTGAGAACTACAAAATAGGCCCCGAGCAGGAGCGCTGACGCCAGCACACCTGAACGTATCGGCTTGACAAACTTGCCCGGTTCCATGAATTGTTTTCCCCGTCTGGTCTATTGTTTCCGGAAAATTGCCGAGCTCCGTCTGCCGCCTGTCGATTCGGCAACGCCGGTGCAGGCGGCAAAGCGCGGGGGCGGCAATTTACTTTCCCATCATCCCGGGGGCCATGGTCCCGCGCTGGCTACCCGTCGGACCACGCGGTCCCCAGCCGCCACGATGCCATTGACGGAACTGCTCCCGTTGCTCCTTCGTTAAAACGTCCTGCATCTGGTTCGTCGCCTGGATATGCGTCTCGATCATCTGCTGCTGCAGTTTGGCAATTTCGCCATACACCGCGCCGACTTTCTTCGGATCCGGCTTGTCGGCGGCATAGAGGTCACGCATCTTGTTCTGCTCTTCCATCATCTTGCCCATGATGCCCCAATGCTTTTTGCGCTCGTCGTCAAAAAGCTTGTTTATCTTCGTGCGCTGTTCATCGGAAAGATCCAGCATCCCGAGCGGATCCATACCCATCATGCCCGGGCCCATGCCCATCATTCCCATACCGCCATAGCCACCGCCCATCATTCCGGGGCTCATCCCGCCCATCATGCCCATGCCGGGACCCATGCCGTAGCCGGGACCGTAGCCACCCATCATGTCATCAACGTTGTCGGCCCGGGTTGTCGCGGCCGATGCCGCGAGTGCTGCCACGAAAACCACACCGGCCAGTTTCGGTATCGTCGAATTACGCATCGCAAACCTCCTTGTTGGGAATTATCAGGTTAAAAAATGTCCGGAATATCGGTCTCCTGGTTTTCCGCGGTCACTCTGAAAAAACACCGGCGCCGGCTGACATTTAGTTGTAAACGCGCATATCCGTTTCACAATCATCCGCCAGAACGGCGAGCATTAGAACCATGGATGCGGCAAGCGGATACGAGGATGGCACGACAAGAAATTCACACTACAAGTGGGGGTTATAGGCACTGCCCCCACAAATACTTAGACATCTGTCGCTGCACGCGGTTCATTCCAAAATCAGCGTTTGGCAGAAAACAGCATGCTGTCGGATTTTCCCATCCGAGAGTCCCGGGGGCGGTGAAGCGGTCAACCGGTGGACAGTTTATCTCGCACGCGTTCGAGTTTGCCGCGTACTTCTTTTGCCATACTAGTAATCGCGGGATTATCGGTAAGCTTCAGAACCGCGATCGGGTCCATGAATCCGACGTTGATTTTCTTGTCCGTCTGCTCGCGCACCACCACGTTGCACGGCAGCAGCAGGCCGATGTCCGGATCGGCGGTGATGGCCTTGTGCGCCAGCGGCGGATTGCACGCGCCGAGGATGCGATAAGGCGCGCCATCGACATTGAGTTTGGCCTTCATCGTCGCCTGCACGTCGATGTCAGTGAGCACGCCGAAGCCTTCGGTCTTCAGCGCCTCGGTGACGCGCTTGACCGTGTTGTCAAAACTGTCTGTCAGGATAATGTTGAATCCATACATGGTGTATCTCCTATTTCTTGTCCGAATCACTCAACAGATATTTGATGAGCGCAGCGATGATCAAAATAATGATGATCCAGATGGCAATACTCATTAGTGACTCTCCTTCAGAAATAGTTCGCGGTGATGATCGGCGACCGCGGTTCAATTCTTCGATGCGGCAGTCCGGGCATCGGTCTCGCGCCAGCGTTGATAGACCTCCGCCGGCCAAAGCGCCTGATACCAGGCGATGATGTCCTCGACGTCCTGATCGCTCAGCCGTCCCTTCCACGCCGGCATCACCGGGTCCCCGTGGCGCGTCGCGCCGTTCCGGATGATCGCGATCATGTCCTGCTTGCGCCGCTTCCAGACGTTGCCGGTGCCGTTCAGCGGCGGCGCGGCGACCACCTGGGGATTCTGCCAGTCGGGATGTCCCTGCGCCTCCGGCCCGTGGCACAGGGCGCAGTGGTCCTGATACAGGCGCACGCCGCGGAACAGGCTTTCCGTGGAGAAAAGACGGTTGGTTTGATCCTTGACGGCCGGCGCCTCCGGTTTATTTTTGCCGCAAGCGCCGACCAACAGCGCTGCCGCCATCATCAGTACAATTTTTTTCATGCCCCTGGAATCGGTAAGCCCGCCGTCGTTGACGCAATGATAATTGTTGTGCGAGGCAAAGAAAATCGTTGCGCCCATCAAGGGTTCAATGCCGATGATTGTGCTGAAGGTTTTTCTTCGGCCCGGCGAGGCTCTGGATAAAATTCACCAGATCCCAGATATTTTTTTCACTCAGCTGTCCGCTCCACGCCGGCATCGGCCCGCGGCCGTTGGCGATCTTCCAGGCAAAATCCCCGTCCGGATGCTGCCCGGCCATGACCGTCAAATCGGCCGGCCTGGGATTGAGCGCCGCGCCCGCGGGTCCGTCGCCGCGCGCGCTGGCGCCGTGACAGCTGGCGCAGTTCTCTGCGAACAGTTTCTTGCCACGCACCCGCGAGGCGGTGTTGGCTTTCACCGGATTGGGACGCTTGGCCGCTTCTTCCGGCGCCATCCAGTGACCAACGGCTGCCATCGTGGCTCCGTGTTCATTCATTTTATCGTGGTCCGTCCCCGGCTCGCTGGCGCCGGCCAGAACGGAACAAGGCAGGCCGATCAACGCCAACAGAATCGTTCCCCGGCGAAAAAAATTTGTTCCCGTCACGGTTCCGGCCTCGCCTCTTGATATTGAATGACAATCCTGAACTCCGTCCTCATTGTGCCATAATACGGCGCTACTTATTCCATGCCGACCGTCCCGATCTTCCGTAATACTCCATGCTGCGTCTGACCGAAATAAGGCTCGGCCTCGACCACCGCGAGCCCGAACTCAAGGCCGTGATCCTGCGCGCGCTGGGAATATCCGAACCGGAACTGCTCGGCTACCACGTACGCCGCCGCGGCTACGACGCGCGCAAGGCCAGCGAGGTCGTGTTCGTCTACACACTCGACGCCGAGGTCAAAGACGAGCCAGCACTGCTGGCGCGCTTCAGGCACAGCCGGCACATTCGCAGAGCGCCGGATGAGACTTATTATTATCCGGTCCAGGCCCCGGCGAATTTCGGAAAACGGCCCGTGGTCGTCGGCACCGGCCCCTGCGGCCTGTTCGCCGGGTTATCGCTGGCACGCATGGGTTTCAAGCCGTTGATCCTGGAACGCGGCAAGGAGGTGCGCGAACGCAGCCAGGACGTGTGGGGATTCTGGCGCCAGGGCCACCTCAATCCCGAGTCCAACGTGCAGTTCGGCGAGGGTGGCGCCGGAACGTTTTCCGACGGCAAGTTGCACACCGGCATCAAGGATCGTGGGCACCATATAAAAATGATTCTTCAGGATTTCGTCGACGCCGGCGCGCCCGAGGAAATCCTGTACATCAGCAAGCCGCACATCGGCACGCTGCGGCTGGTGAAGGTTGTCGAGAATCTGCGGCATAAGATTATCGAGCTCGGCGGCGAGATCCGCTTCGGGAGTCACGTCACGGATATCGTGATCGACAATGGCGCGGTGCGCGGCGTGATACTCGCCAGCGGTGAAACCATCGACGCGGATCAGGTAATCCTAGCCCTGGGCCACAGCGCGCGCGACACGTTTGAAATGCTGCACCGCCGCGGCGTACACATCGAACCCAAGCCGTTTTCCATCGGTTTTCGCATCGAGCATCCGCAGACGCTCATCAACCGCTGTCGTCTCGGCTCGGAGTCGGCGCATCCGGTCCTCGGCGCCGCCGATTACAAACTGGTGCACCATTGCAAAAATGGCCGCTCGGTATACAGCTTCTGCATGTGTCCGGGCGGACAAGTCGTCGCGGCCACGTCCGAGGAAGGACGCGTGGTCACCAATGGCATGAGCCATTACTCGCGCAGCGAACGCAACGCCAACGCCGGCATCGTCGTCGATATTACGCCACAGGACTTTGGGAGCGATGAACCACTGGCGGGCATGGCGTTGCAGCGTAAACTCGAGGAAAAAGCGTTTGAACTGGGCGGGAAAAATTACAGCGCGCCGGCCCAGCGCGTCGGCGATTTTCTCGCCGGCCGGCCTTCGACCGGGCCAGGTTCGGTTATTCCTTCTTATACTCCCGGCGTGACCTGGACCGACCTGGGCACGGCGCTGCCGGACTACGCCATCGCTGCCATCCGCGAGGCGATTCCGGTATTCGACAAAACATTGAAGGGTTTCGCTATGGACGACGCCGTGCTCACCGCGGTCGAGACGCGCACTTCCGCGCCGATCCGCATCACGCGTGATGAAAATTTCGAAAGTACGAACACCAGGGGCTTATTTCCCGCCGGCGAGGGCGCGGGCTTTGCCGGCGGCATCATCTCCGCCGCCGTCGACGGGATGAAAGTGGCCGAAGCGGTGGCGCGCAAGATCACTCAGATATAGGGCTGTATAACGAAATCTATTCTGCCGTATGCCGTATTCCCGTAGACATGTACATACGTGTGATATAATATGTACATATCCTGCATGGAGTTGCCGTAATGAGCCAGATTTCCCTCACTGCCCTCCGTCAACAGCTGTTCAAGGTGGTTGACCGCATCATCAAGACCGGTGTCCCGGTTGAGATCAGCCGGCGCGGACACAAGCTGCGTATCGTGCCCGTGACTAAAACGAGCAAGCTTGCGCGTCTCACACCGCACAAAGCCATCATCGGCAACCCCGAGGATCTCGTTGAGCTCAAGGCAGGAAAATGGCGAAGAGGAAGGAATCTCTAGCCTATCTCGATACGCACGTCGTTGTTTGGCTTTATGACGCGCTCACTGATCGTCTGAGCCAGGCCGCAACCGAGGCTATCGAGGACAACGATCTGGTCATCTCATGGATGGTCGAACTCGAACTGCAATTCCTTCACGAGATCGGCCGACTCCGCGTCAAGCCGGCCCAAATCATCAGGCACCTCTCGACCCAAATCGGCCTGCGACTATCTGACGTGGGTCTTGAGCAGATCGTCCGCGCGGCAACCGGAATGGACTGGACGCGCGACGTCTTTGACCGCCTGATCGCCGCGGAATCGGCAGCGATGGATATTCCGCTGATCACCAAAGACAGAACGATACGCGCCCATCACAAGCTGTCTATCTGGTAAACCTGCCGCGGCATCATCTCCGCCGCCGTCGACGGGATGAAAGTGGCCGAAGCGGTGGCGCGTAAAATTACCCAGAGGTAGGACGCGATAGCGAAGCGTATTCCGCCGTATGCTAGCGTGCAGCGCGCGTCGCGGTGTCGCTACCCGTCAGGCGCGTCAGCGCCTCGCGGTATTTCTCTGCTGTCTTCATCAGCACCTCCAGCGGCAGTGTCGGCGCCGGAGGCTTTTTGTTCCAGCCGATGGACTCCAGGTAATCGCGGACGAACTGCTTGTCGTAGCTCGGCGGGTTGGCGCCGGGTTTATATTGGTCGGCCGGCCAGAAGCGCGAGGAATCCGGCGTCAGCACCTCGTCGATTAATGTCAGTGCACCCTTCTCGTCGAGACCGAACTCGAACTTGGTATCGGCGATAATGATCCCGCGCGTCAGCGCATAGGCGGCGCACTCTTTATATATCGCGAGCGTAGCCTGCTTCACTTTCGCGGCGCTGTCATGGCCGAGGATTTCCGCCGCCTTCTCGAAACTGATGTTCTCGTCGTGCTGGCCGACGGCCGCTTTGGTGGACGGCGTGAACAGCGGTTCCGGCAGGCGGTCGGCCTCCTTCAGGCCCGCGGGCAGTTTGATGCCGCAAACCGTGCCGCTCTGCTTGTATTCCTTCCAGCCGCTGCCAACGAGATAGCCGCGCACGATGGCCTCGACCGGCAGCGCTTTGAGTTTGCGCACCACGATCGCGCGGCCTTCGACCTGTTTGCGTTCCGCCGGATCCTTCAGCACCTGTTCGAGCGGAATATCGGTCAACTGGTTGGCGATAAGCTGGCGCGTGCGGCTGAACCAGAAATTCGACATCGCCGTAAGCACCGCGCCTTTTCCAGGGATGGGATCGGGCAGCACCACGTCGAAGGCCGAGAGCCGGTCGGTGGTGACGATGAGCATGTGCTTGTCGTCGATATCGTAAATGTCGCGCACCTTGCCGCGGTGGCGCAGGTGCAGACTCTTGATGTCCGATTGATACAGAGTCTCTGGCATGAAGGCACTCCAAAATGTTTCGAATGGCCGCGATTTTAACCGCTGCCGTGGCCGGGCACTATACCGGCGGAATCATTTGAATTTGATCTTGAAAAACAGAATCGCCAGCGACAGCCCGAGCGTGATGGCGTTGGCGACGATGACCGGCACGGCGTCGATCTCGATGCCATAGAACAGCCACAGCAGCACGCCGCCGCTGAAAATCGCGAACATGCCCAGGGAGATGTCGGTCGCGTGTTTTGTTTTCCAGATCTTGATCACCTGGGGAATGAAGGCCACCGTGGTAAGCGCACCGGCGATCAGGCCCAAGGTATTGGCGGATTCCATGCGGTTAATTTCTCATGATGCGATCGTTATAGACTGTCGGCATACTTTATCATCCCATCGCGAGACAGGCCGGTGTCACCGGTTTTGCATTATGGAAACCGGCTGGCTTATCCTGACGCCCGTATGGAGAAATCCCGCATGACCGGCCATCGAAAAGACTCACCAGGGACGCGCCTTCTACTCGGGCTGTTCGCAATTCTCTCGACCGGAGGAGCATTGGCACAGACCTACGAGCTGCCACCGGCGGGAGAGGACGTGATCGGTCAGGTCAGCGTGGTGCGGGCGCACCATCAGGATACGCTCTCCGATATCGCCCGCGCGTACCATCTTGGTTATGAGGAGATCCTGCGCGCCAACCCGGGCGTCGATCCGTGGCTGCCCGGTGACGGCACGCGCGTCATTCTGCCGACGCAGCACATCCTGCCGGACGCGCCGCGCGTGGGTCTGGTGCTCAACCTGCCCGAGATGCGGCTCTATTATTATCCCAAACCATCAAAGGGCAAGCCGCCAACGGTCGCGACCTTTCCCGTAAGCATCGGTCGCATGGACTGGACCACACCGCTGGGTCTCACGCGCGTGACAGCCAAGGTCACCAATCCCGTGTGGTACCCGCCGGCCTCAATTCGCGCCGAACATGAGCAGGAAGGCCAAGAACTGCCGCCCAATGTCGCCGCCGGTCCGGACAATCCCCTCGGACAGTACGCACTGCGACTCGAGCGACCCGGCTATCTCATCCACGGGACCGACCGGCCGTACGGCATCGGCATGCGCGCGACGCACGGATGCATTCGTCTTTACCCGGAGGATATCCAGCGCCTGTTCGAGGAAGTGCCGGTCGGTACGCCGGTACGCATTGTCAATCAGCCTTACAAGGCCGGGTGGCGCCGCGGCGTGCTCTACTTGGAGGCTCACCCGCTACTCGAAGAAAACCTGGCGGAGGGGAAGGACAACCTCACACCCGCGGTGCGCGTAGTGGTCGAGGCCACGAGCGAACACACCGCACGCGTGGATTGGGACCGCGTCCTCCGCGAGGCCATTAGACAGAACGGCATTCCGGTGGCGGTCTCGGACTGATTACTTCTGAACCGCCTTCTTGAACGCGCGGTCGATCTTCTCGTTCGTCATCTGCGAGGCCGCCTTGGCTTCGTCGGCAGAGCGTTGCGCCGCCGTCGCCGCGGCCCGCGCGGCTGCGGCCTCGTCCTTCGCTTCTTTCGCAGCCGCCGCTGCTTCCGCCGCCGTGCGATTGGCCTTGTCTGCCGATGCTTTGGCGTCGTCCGCTATTTTTCTCACAGCATCCACATCACCACTCGTGGCGCAGCCGGCACCGAGTGTAAGAACCAGAAGCGCCGCGGGGAGTCCCGCGACACGCAATGCGTTATGTTTCATGGCAGGTTTCTCCTTGTTAACGGAAAAAAATCCTAGCAAGCCTTCCGTATTATGGCTCTGACCGGCGTCAAAATTTTCCGTTCAATTCCCGTACCGGAACCGATGGATTCGCTAGTAAATGCGCGGATTATTCATGAGCGCGGTTATATACTCGTTCTAAACCGGAACCTGGCAGAAGAACGGCTTCACATGCGGTTCGCGGCCCCTGTCGAATGACTACGAAGATGAATTATTGTGTGAAACGAGACGTTGGCATCTCGTCGGGACCACTTCCGGGTTGATGCCAGACTCTATCGATGGATTCTCGCGCCAGTGGGAATTCGAATCACGGAAGAATGCTGATCGGCGTGCCGTCCGGCACCGCCGCCCAGATCTCATCCATCTCCGCGTTGCTCACGGCGATGCAGCCGTCGGTCCAGTCGCGGTCCTCATAGAGGGCGCGAATCCAGCCGGTCCAATTGGGGCGCCCGTGAATCATGATGTTGCCGCCGGGAACGCGGCCTCCGCTTCCCGCCTGAATTTTGTCCTGCGGTCCGGGGTAGGAAATATGCAACGCCAAGTGAAATTTACTACGCGGGTTGCGCCCATCGATGAGGTAATCGCCCTCCGGCGTTTTCGAGTCGCCCGCCTTTTCCTTGGGCCCGACCGGCTGACGACCCAGTGAAATCTTGTACGTTTTTATCATCTTCCCCTGGCGCATCAGCGTAAGCGTCCTCGCGCCCTTTATAACGACGACATGATCGGCCTGGGGAAGCGGCTGCGTGATCGCTTGTGCATGGACGTCGTCAACAACGCCAAGACTGCTTGTTAAAGACAGAACCACGGCGGCCGTGGTGATATAGCGCTTCATATCAGGACTCTGAAAAATATTGCTGCTGCCGATCGGCTGCGATTGCCCTTTTATGCCGGGAAATAACAGGGTCCATGTTGCTTGAACCCTATTATTCAAAAAGATAGCAGGTTTTAGCGCCGCGGCGTGACTGAAGAGATTAAAGGAGCCGGAGTAATTTATTTTAAGTCACATCGGCCTTATTTATCGGCCGATGCTTTCTCAACACTCAAGCTTTAACCTCTGATGCCACTCGGCGATGGATTCCTCCGGGTACTCGTCGAACTTCTTGTCGCGCGGGCCGGCGAGAACCGGTACCCAGTTCGCTTTCGATCCCAGCATCAGGTGCGTGCGCTCGGGCGGAACCGGAAGCTCGGTATCGATCGCCGACGCGAACGGATGCACCAGCTCCGGCCACCCCGGGTCCCAGAGCCACAGAGCGCTGCCGCATTTCTTGCAGAAATTCCGGCGTGCCGTGCTCTTGATGATTTTTCCGGTTTTTTCTTCCCGCAGCCGTGCACGGTACTCAGTTATATTTTTCCTGCCCATGACCTTCAGCGACTTGTACCGGCCACTCAGATTAATGGCATACCCGCCCCCACCCGCGGTCTTGCGGCAGATCGAGCAATAACAAAGATTGAACGGATACGGGTGCGGCGACTGGACGCTGAATTTAACGCTCCCGCAGTGACACGATCCTTTGAGTTCCATCGACAGTCTCCCGACCTTTGGCCCGTCATAACCAGGACTTTAGCCTACACCCTCGAGGGTTAATTTCGCATGGCCAGCTGAACAGGCGCCACGGAAAAGCCAAGCCGTTGCGGACGTTTTAAATAATACTCACAAAAAAATTAGGCCTGTCGATTTCGCCGTTCCTCCTTCGTCGTACAGTTGAGCGAGAATATATGCCCGGTCGAGATTGTCCGGAGCCCCGCTCCAAACCAGAAACCTGAAAGGAGACACGACCATGCGATTCATGATTATTGTCAAAGCCACCAAGGACTCCGAGGCAGGTGTCATGCCGGAGGAGAAACTCCTTGCCGACATGGCTAACTTCCACGAGGAGTTGCAGAAGGCCGGGGTGCTGCTCGATGGCTCCGGGTTGCAGCCGAGCAAGAAGGGCTGGCGCATCAAGTA
>DATICK010000139.1:0-3799 GCA_035456865.1 Sulfuricaulis sp. | reverse complement strand
GGCTTAATTGCTAATAAAAACGATTATTTCACAAGTCCCGGGAGCGGCCTAGCCCTAACAGAACAGGCCGGTGACAGCCGTGAAAACAGTACTTGTAGGGCGGGTTAGTCGCGAAGCGACGTAACCCGCGAATGATTCTTGCGAGCGTGCACGGTTATCATCCGGCGCAATACGCTTCGCTATTGCGCCCTACGAGCTGCCGCCGTACGCCATCATGGAACGCCATTCATACCAACGCTGCGCTTGCCATCCAACCTCCCCAGGCGATCAGCGCCCCACCGCTCGCGCGGCTGATCCATAATCCGCGCGGCAGGGTTTTTTCCAACAATACGAATACGGTCAGCAGCGCGATCCACAACAGGTTCATCACGCCGACGACAAACAACACCAGCATCAGCAAGCAACAACATCCGGTGCAATAGAGGCCGTGGCGTGCGCCCATGGCGAGTGCGCCCCAGGTCCCATCGCGCCACTCATTGAGCAGGAACGACAGCGGCGAACGGCAGCGGGCGAGGCAGGCGTGCTTCGCGGGGGTCCACTGGTAGATACCGGCGGCGATCAGGACCGCGCCTCCCAGCAACGGGCTGGTGCCGACCATCGCAGGCGAGATCAGCACGGTGGCATGCATCCCCCATTGCACCAGCGTGGCCACCAGACTGAAACCGGTCCATACAAGCAGGTATCCCGACAGAAACAGCCAGCTCGCAATAAACGGTTGGCCCTGGGCGCGGCGCTGATGCTGGATGCGGGCGAACAGGAGCACCACGGGACTGACCGACGGAACCATCATGCCCGCCATCATGATGGCCCACATCGTGAACACCAGCGCCAGGTCCCACGGGCCCCAGGCGTGAATGCCGGGCATCGCCATGTCAATCACGTCCATGTGATCCATGGCCCAAGCCTGATAGACCAGGTAAACCCACGCGAGCAGCGTGACGCTGACGACACTGCCGATAACTACCGCACGGCTGGCGGGTTTCCCGGATTTCCCCTCAGGCTTGGTAGCTGAAGGGAGAATAGAAGCCATTCTTTTCGGAAACGTGCACGCTGAACCCATGATCGTGATAGCTGAGCTGCTTCGACTTGCACACCACCGCGGGATAGCCCGGCACCGGCGTGAACGGGACGTTCGAGAGCGTCACGTCCTGTCCGCCCTGGCCGGCAAGCGCCTCAATCTCCATCTGTGCCACGTTCGGAATTGTCAGACTGCGGTGCTTGCCATTGGCGCGGTAATCGATGGCGACGCTCTTAACTCCCAAGACCTCACCGATCAGCGGCGCCAGATTCGCCAGATGCCCGCCGGCACCCCCCGAGAAAATCTTGGTCAAGGCGTCGCGCTGCTTGTCGTTGGCATTCTGGTCCACGTACAAGGCAACTTTCCATTTTGTTTGCAACATGTGCCCGGGCGAGTGCCCGAACAACGCGGCATTCAGGCCATCGAGCTGGACACCGTCGAAGCTGCCTTTGTCGATGTGCCAGGCGATCAGCGCATTGCACTCGCCCTCGGTCGGCGGACCGGTGAACACGCACGGACAGGCCGCGTTGCAGTTGCAAGATTCAAAATAAGTCCCCGCCACGTTCCATTGCGTTGCCATGATTTCTCTCCTGTGTTTGTTGTTGTTTCGCCAACGGCTGGCGATTCTCCGGTTATTACTATGCGCTCTCTTGTACTCCTCCGTCACGATACAATCAAATAACCGCATCCCGGCAGTACATAATTGAATTCTAATATTCCGCTATTCTCGTACCCAGGCTCTCGAATTTTGCAGATTGCAGCGCGTGTTAGTCGCGAAACGACGAAAGTTACCGAAAGATATCCGCGGTACGCGTGGCCGTGACGATCTTGAATCAGCGGAGAAACTCCAGCAGGCCCTGAAGTGCCGTAGCCACCGCCTGCCTCCGTACGGTCTCACGGTCTCCGGAGAAGACATGCTTGCGGCTGACGGTGTCGCGCTTCTTTGCGGCCCAGGCAAAACAGACGGTACCGACCGGTTTCTCCGGCGTGCCGCCGCTGGGGCCGGCAATGCCTGTGATCGCGAGCGCGACCTGCGCGTGCGAATGGGTGAGCGCGCCTTCGGCCATGGCGCGCGCGGTTTGTTCACTCACGGCACCGTAACGCGACAGGATCGTGGTGCTGACGCCCAGCATCTCGCGCTTGGCGAGATTGGTGTAGGCGACAAATCCGCGCTCGAACCACTCGGAGCTGCCCGCCACCGAGGTAATTACCTGCGCCACCCAGCCGCCGGTGCAGGATTCGGCCGTGGCCAGCATCAGCCCCTGTCTTTTGAGCGCATGCACCACCTCGCGTATTAATAAGGTATCAATTTCCATATAAACACCCGGTGACGGGTCAGTCTATGCCACACCTTATAATAAACTCCACAGCATCTTCACGCCGAGAATAGCCACAAAGGCGGCGAATATGCGCCGCAGGGTGGCATCGGAAAGCCGGTGCGCGAGGCGCGCGCCGAACGGCGCCGCCGCCATGCTCGCCACCACGATGCCGGCGAACGCCGGTAACACCACATAGCCGACACTCCAGGGCGGCAATCCCTCCACGTTCCATCCGGCCACGACAAAGCCGACGGCGGCGCTGAGCGCGATGGGAAATCCAATCGCCGCCGAGGTCGCGATCGCCTGGCGCGCCGGCACGCCGTACCAGGTCATGAACGGCACCGACATCGAACCGCCGCCGATGCCGAAAAACGCCGACAGCAGGCCGATGACCCCACCGACCGCGCCCACCCTTGCCGCGCCCGGCAGGGTGCGGCGATGCGCCGACGTCGCCATGGTGCCACGCGACATCTGCAACGCCAGCAGAAACATGAACACCACGAACATGATGCGCAATGTCCGGCCCGCGAGGACATGCACAATGGCCGCGCCCAACAGGGAACCCACGATGATACCGGGGGTGATGTGCTTGAAGATGGACCAGTTCACGGCGCCACGACGCTGATGCGCCAGCACCGAGGAAACCGCGGTAAATACGATCGTGGCCATCGAAGTGCCAAGCGCCGCCTGCATGATGACGTCGGGGTTGACGTGCTGGGCCTCGAACACCATGGCCAGCACCGGCACGATAAGCGCCCCGCCGCCGATACCGAGCAGACCGGCCATGACTCCGGCCAGACCGCCCATCACGATCAATGTGAGTGTTTCCATGAACCATCCGTCTGAACGTTTCCGTCCATCATACGCTACTCGGTCATGCGTGTTTTACCAAGGCGGGACGTCGACGGCGCTATTTCCCGTACATGTGATCGGGCAACCACATGACGATCTGCGGGAACACAGCCAGCAGCACGATCGAAAGCAGCATAATAATAAGGAACGGCAGCACGCCATAGACAATCTGCTTGAAGGTGATATCGGGGGCGATGCCGTTGATGACGAAAAGGTTCAATCCCACCGGCGGATGGATCAGGCCCATCTCCATGAGAATGGTCATGATGATGCCGTACCAGACCAGATCGAAACCGTGCGCCTGCAACCCCGGCAGGATCACGGGCGTCACCATGAGGATGATCGCCACCGGCGGCAGGAAAAAGCCCAGCACCACCAGCAGCACGTTCACCCAGAACAGGTAGGCCCACTTGGACATCGGCAGGCTCACCAGCCATTCGGTGGCGCTCTGGGTGATGTGCAGATAGCTCATCACGTAGGTGAACAGGAACGCCGTCGCGATGATCATCATGATCATGCAGCTTTCGCGCGCGGCGCTTGACAGGATGTCTTTCATATCGCGCCAGCGATAAACGCCGTACACCAGGACCACCATGACCAACGAGCCGAG
>DATICK010000138.1:0-3529 GCA_035456865.1 Sulfuricaulis sp. | reverse complement strand
CAACCGCGAGCTGGACAAACATCCGGACGAGGAAAATATTTCGGTCATGGACAAGACCTGTCTGTGCACCCACATGCGCAACTTCGACTGCTGGACCTGCGGGCATTATACCTACCGGCTCAAGGACACCTCACGCCGTCTTGCGGATGGAAGCTATCAGTTGCTGACGGCGGAACATGTGTTCAAGGATTACCTGTACAGCACTGAACACCAGATTGCCTTGCCCGCCGCGTAGCCGGTTCGCGCCGGTACCGTTCAACGTTTCCGGCAGTAGCAGTAGACGAATTCCTGGTGCTTGCCGTCTGGTGTCACGTGGTCCTCGACAGCGCTGCGGAGCAGTTCGAAGTTTTCACCGAATTCGGCGTGCAGCTGTCCGGAGGTGTAGCGGACGATATCCAGCCCGCTGCACTTCAGCGGTCCATGGGGTCCGAAAGTCGCGACGACGACATGCCCGCCCGGCTTGAGTGCACGGCTAACGTTGCCGACATAACGGCGCCGGTCCGCGGCATCCGTCAGAAAATGAAACACTGCGCGGTCGTGCCAGACATCGTAATGATGGGCCGGCAGGGATTCGTGCGTGGCGTCAGCCTCCAGCCAGACGACCTCCCGGGCGCGGGCGCCCAGCCGTTCCTGCGCGGAGTGGATGGCGGTGGGCGAAATATCCATGACCGTGACATGTTTGAATCCGTCATCGAGAAGATCGTCGACCAGGGTGGAGGCGCCGCCGCCGACGTCGATGATTTCGGCGTCATGGCCCACGCCGGTGGCGCGGATCAGTTCCCGTGATTTTTCGAGATGGGTCTGATACCAGCTCACATCGCCCGGTTTTTTGCTGGCGTAGACGCTGTCCCAATGATTTTTTCGATTCATCCCGTCTCTGGATATCCGCTGGGTGTATGCGGGATATCCTGAGCGCGCGAACGTCTGCGTGATATGACCTGGGTCAAATGGGGTTGCGGTCCCGGCTAGGCTAGACCGCCGTGGCCGCGCGCGGGTGGCGGCGCCGTCGTAACCGGCGCGTTTTTATTAACCGTGCTTTTTGTCGGTGTGATGGGTTTTGGTACCCTCGGCGATGCGGTCCATTAGTGCGAACAGCACCCCGGATACGATCAGCACGGTATGGATGCCGACCTTCCACGCCAACTGTTTGTCTGCCACCGTCCAGGTACCCGCATCGCTGCCAACGCCGATGTTGGAGACATTCACAAATGCCTTCAAGAGCTCAATGGCGGAGATCGCCACGATCGACGCGATGAGCTTTACCTTGAGTCCCGAGAAATCCACCTTGCCCATCCAGCTCGGCCGGTCTTCGTGGCCGGCGGTATCGATCTTGGAGACGAAGTTTTCATAACCACTGAAGATAATGATGAGCAGCAGATTGGCGACCAGCGACATGTCCACCAACGTCAGGATGGCGAGGATGACCGCGCTTTCGCTCATGGTGAAGATGGTCGGCAGCATGTGAAAGAAGTCCTGGCCGAATTTCACCAGAAGCAGGGCGATGGAAATCACCAGACCCAGATAAAACGGCGCCAGCAGCCAGCGGCTGTTGAATATTATGACTTCCAAAGCATGCTCGGTTCTTTTCATATGAGAAATATTGACTAATTTGTACGGGGTTTGGCTGGGCGGCATTATGGTGGTATTGGCGAAAGAATCAAGATACCGACGCCTCAATTGGTACAAACAGGATTAATTGGTGAACAGAATTGATTCCGCTATTCTTTTAAAAATCCTGTCTATTTTTTTTCCAGCTTCAGCGAGGCGGAGTTGATGCAATAGCGCAAGCCGGTCGGTTGCGGTCCATCGGCGAACACGTGTCCCAGGTGTGCGCCGCACTGGCTGCAATGCACTTCAGTGCGTTTCATGAAAAAACTGACGTCTTCCTGCTCCGCGACGTTCTCGGAATTCATCGGGGAGTGGAAACTGGGCCAGCCGGTGCCGGAATCGAACTTGGTGTCGGAACTGAACAGTTCTGCCCCGCAGCAGACGCACTGGTAAACGCCCTTATCCTTGCAATCGTGATACCGGCCGGTGAACGCGGCCTCCGTGCCTTTCTGACGCGTGACCTTGAATTGTTCCGGCGAGAGAATTTTTCTCCATTCCTCGTCTTTTTTGTAGACCTTGTATCGCATGGCAACGTCTCCGTGGTCTAGATGTCGCCCCACATGCGGATCAGGTTCATGTAGGCGGTGTTGACTTGGGCGGTTTCCTCCGCCTCCGGTGAAATCTTCAGTAACTTTTCACGCGCCTGATGCAATTCATACAACAACTCGCGGCGCGCCGGATCGCGCACTAGGCTCTGTACCCAGGTGACGGCCACCAGCCGCTCCCCGCGCGTGACCTCGTTCACATGATGCAGACTGGAAGAGGGGTACATCACGGCATCGCCCGCCGGCAGTTTGACTTCGTTGGCGCCGAAAGACGTGCGTATGACGAGCTCTCCGCCTTCGTATTTTTCCGGATCATTCAGAAAAATGGTGATGGCGATATCCGAACGATAAAGCACCCCATCGGCACCCATGATGGGATCGTCCAGATGATCGCCATAGGCCATGCCCGTTGTGTACCGCGCATAATAAGGTGCGGCCACGTGCAACGGCAAAGCGCCGCTGCGATAAACCGGATGCTGTACCAGGCTGCTCATGACGATGTTGTTTAGCATGTCCATCTGCTGTGCACGCTTGTCCAATTCTTCGTTGTGCTTGACACGTTTGGCCGCGGCGCCGGCGGAAAGTTTCCCGTCGACGAAACTGGCGCTGGCGAGCAGTTTCCTGACCGTGTCCAGTTGGTCGGGAGCCAGCACGGACGGGATGTGAAGCAGCATGATCTGATCCTGATGGAATTGCCGGAATTATAGGGCAGGCCTTAGCGGTAAAAAAGCGACATGCCGCCGAGCAGGATCATCCACGCCACCACGCGCCGGAAGACCCGCTCATTGATGTGCAAGTGCAACTGATTGCTGAACCAGAGCGTGACGGCGAGAAACGGCGCGCTGATAACCATCATTTCCAGGATTTCTCGGGTGTAAGTTCCGTGGATGGCGTATTCGGTTGCACGCAGACCGTTCATGACGAGGAAAAACGCGAAGGCATAGTGTCGCACCGTGTTCTTGTCGTGAAAGGTCGCGAGCAGCCGCGTCATGGCGATTGGCCCGCTGATGCCGAACAGCGCCTGCGAGGTGCCCGCGAACGTGTCCATTACGCGCATACCGGCCGGATTGAACTTTGCCCGATGCGGCGCGATGACCAGAAACAGCCCCGCGGCGGTAATAGCCGAGGCAAGCAGCACCTGAAATGCCGTGGCCGAGAAGTAGTAGAAGAGCGTGAAGCCCACGATGGCACCGAGCCCTGCGAAGAACAGCATGCCGGTCATGAATTTTATGTCGATCTTCACGGGGGAGCGCACCAGCCCGATGACCGCGACCAGAATCTGCGGCAGCACCGAGTAGATTACCAGCGTCTTGGATGGATAAAGATGACTCAGGAGTGGCAACATCAGGATCGTGCCGGCCAGGCCGAAGACGATT